>JAEUJR010000227.1 GCA_016793585.1 Archangium sp. | reverse complement strand
TGTGCTCGGCTCGCCGCGTGAACGACCTGTTGGCACGAGTCCACGACGCGCCTGACGACGACACCGCGAAGCTGGTGGTGGCCGACGCCCTGCTCGAGCGGAAGGACCCGCGCGGCGAGTTCATCGCGCTGCAGTTCAAGGGGTGGCGTGGAGAAGCGACGAAGGAGGACCGCGCGCGGGTGTCGGCCCTGCTCTCGAAGCATCGCGCGGCGTGGTTGGGCCCGCTGGCCGACGTGCTCGACCCCGACAGCCTCGTCTTCGAGAAGGGCTTCTTACGTCAGGGCGCCTTGCTCGAGTGGGCGTGCGCGGCGAACGTGACCGAGACGTGGGTCGAAGCCCCCGCGCTCCGGGAGTTGCGTGAGCTCGTCATGCCCGACCTCGGCGCTGCAGAGCTCGCCGGGTTGTTGGAGCGCCAACAGCTTCGACACCTGCTCGGTCCCCGCCTCTCGTCGACCCGCGCGCTGCAGGCCCTCGCGACGCGTGAGTGGCCGTTCGGCTCGTTCGGCGCTCGAGGCACGGTGAAAGCGCTCTCGGCCGCGCTCGTGACGGTGGCGACCGGCAAGGCCTTCGGATCAGTCAGACGCGTGGTGTTGTCACTCGAGCGCTTCGGGCGCAGCAGTGTCGCCGAGGTGATGCGCACGCTCTCGAAGCACGCGCTTCAGGCCCGCTTCGACGAGCTGCACCTCGAGTCGACGAACAACGACGCGGGAGCCGCGGGCTACGCGCTGACGTCATTGAGCCGGTTCGCGCCAAAGGCCGTGGCCGCAGTCGCGCTCCCGCATCTCTCGGCGCGGCTGGCTGCGGGAGCGCTCGTCGTGCGCGCCGGAGCCATCGCCTCGCACGTCTTCGAGTTCCTGCACGGCTTCGACGTGCAGGGCGTCACGCTGGTCGTTCATCAGGCGGGCGGCGCGCTGCCCGGTGAGTCAGACCTCGACGGCTTGAAGAACGACCTTCGTCGACTGCGCCCTGCGCGCGCCGTGTTCCCAGCGGAGTGGGGCACCGTCGACGTCTGACGTCACGCCTCGGCGTGCGCCTTTTCGAGCGCGGCCACGTCGAACTTCACCATCTTCATCATCGCGGCCATCACCGCCTGCGACTTCTTCGGGTTCGGGTCGGCGATGAGCTTCATGAACTGCCGCGGGACGATCTGCCACGAGAGGCCGAAGGGGTCGGTGATCCACCCGCACTGCACCGGCTTCGCGCCTGCCTTCACGAGCGCGTCCCAATAGCGGTCGACCTCTTGCTGATCTTCACAGTCGATGAAGACGGAGAAGGCGTCGGTGAACTTGAAGTGCGGCCCGCCGTTGTAGGCCAGGAAGCGCTGGCCCCCGACGATGAACTCGGCCGACATGATGGGGCCGTCTTTGCCCTGCTTCGACAGGGTGATCAGCTTCGAGTCGGGGAAGATCGACGTGTACAGCTCGACGGCAGGGCCGAGCTGATCATTGAACATCAAGAACGGAGATGCCTTCTGGGCCATGGGTCTTCTCTCGGGCTGCGGGTGGACGTCGTTCATCGGGTGAGGCGCTTGGCGAGCTTGTCGAGCTCCATCTGCCAGCCGGCAGCGGCGCGCTCGGTCCACAGGGCGTCGTGCATGCGGTCGAAGGTCAGCGTCATCTTCACCTTCGAGCCGAGCTGCTCGAGGGTGACGACGGTCTCGACGTCATAGGCCGCGACGCCGGGAATGAAGTCGGCGAGGTGCGAGTACGCGAGGCGCTTCAACGGCACGACGTCGCGGTACGTGATGCGCGCCTCGGTGCTCGTCGGCATGCCCTGGCGCTTCATGAAGGCGATGGTGTCGGGGTTGTCGGCCACCATCGCGTAGAGCAGCAGACCGCCGGGCCGCAGGTCGATGGCGTGCACCTCGACGTGAAAGCCCTCGGGGCCCCACCACGACTCGATGCCGTCCTTCGTGGTCCACAGCTCCCAGACCTCGCGCAGCGTGGCGTCGAAGGTGCGCTCCAGGGTGATGCGCTCGGTCTTCACGAGGCCCTGCCCGGCGACTTCGCCTTGCGACGCTTCTCGAGCGCGGCGCCGAAGCGGTCGAGGCGACCCTCCCAGAGCTTGCGGTACTGCGAGACCCACGAGTCGACCTCTTGAAAGGGCTCGGGCCGCAATGAGTAGAGCCGTCGCTGGCCATCGGCGCGCACCTGCACGAAGCCCGCTTCGCTCAAGATGCGCAGGTGCCGCGAGACGCCCGACTGGTGAATGGGCAGCTGCTCGACGAGGTCGTTCACCTGGCACTCACCCGAGGCGAGCGTCTCGAGAATGAGCCGGCGCGTGGGCTCGGCCAGTGCTTGAAACGGGTCGACATGCATGACCGTGTATATGCACCATCATGCATTCGACGGTCAAGCCTCGACCGTGGCTGGGTCGGGCCGGCCTGAAGATCAGTTGAAGTTGGTGACCGACACGTCGCCCGACTTGCGGTCGATGATGGCCCACAGGCCGTGGTCACCCTGACCGTCGGTCGAGACGCTGAAGATCCACGCGTCTTTCACCTTCTCACCCGTGGGGATCTCGTCGGTCGTCTTGATCAGCTCGATGGAGCCCGCCTTCAGCAGCGCGCGGACCTCGGCGTCGATCTTCTTCTTGTCCGTCAAGCCGGTGCCGTCGGGGCCACCGAACTCGCTCACGAACGAGGGCAGGCCCGAGTCGGTGTCGGTCGCTACGGCCTTGAGCGCGAGCTCGAGCGCCTTCTCGTACCCGACGGCCTGCTTGCCGAACTTCGCTTCGTGCTCGGCGATGCGCGCCTTCGGCGTGAGGTCGCGCGACTGGTACTTGCCGGTGGTGAGCGTCGTCTGCTGCGCGTCGACCCAGTTCACGTAGTTGTCGCGCAGCGTCTTCGGCAGCGCCTTCGCTTCGGTGGTCGAGAGGTAGCCGTCGCCGTTCGTGTCCGAAGCTTTCGCCCACGCCTCCATCATCACGACGAACTCCTTCGCGACGTCGGCGGCCTTCACCGAGCCGTTGGGCAGCTTGAAGCCCGAAGCGTCGAAGTTGTCCTTCAGGTCGGCGGCGAGCTTCTTCGCCTCGGTGCGCGTGAGCACCTGGTTCTTGTCGACGTCGGCCTTCTTGAGCTGGTCGTTCACGTACTTCTTCGACGCGCTCACCAGCTCCTGAATGTTCACCTTGGTCAGCTTCGGCATGGGCCCTCCCGCGAGAAGGGCGCGACCATGGCCCAGGAGTTCGGCCGTCGTCGAGTGACGAAGACGTTTCTTTCGTCGCGAGCTCGAGTTCGCTCAGCGGCTGACACGGAAAGGCGACGAGCCGAGCAGGTACGCCTCGTTGCACGACCCACCCGCGACGCCGACGAGCGGGTTCAAGGCCGCGTCCATCACGCCGGGGTCGGAGTTCGACCAGGTCGCCGTGTTCCCCGAGAGGCGCAGCTCGAAGAGTTGGTGACTGCCGAAGTCGACGGTGCCGCCCAGGTCGATGGCGATGAGCCCGCTCCCGAACGGCGCCGTCGTCATGGCGCTCATCGGCGCGGTGCCGCTCACCGTCATCGCGCGCACCGAGCCCGACAGCTCGACCCGCTCGATGGTCTGCACGGCCATCGACTGGTTCGCGAAGCCGCCAACCACCACCACCGCGCCTTCGTGCACGAGCAGCGCCGGGTTCTGCCGTGCGGTGATGTCGCCCAGCTTTCGCCACGTGAGCGTCGTGAGGTCGAGCGCGTGCACGTCAGAGAGCACCTGCGTGCCCGCGAGGCCACCCGCGACGACGAGCGTGTTGCCGACGACGACGACGCCCGCGTTGGTGCGCCCTGCTGGAGCCGCGCCCTGCGTCGTCACCGCGCTGAACGTCTTGCCATCGGCCGAGAGCGCCGAGACCGCGTTCGACGCCGTGCCCTGCGACTGACCGAACACCATCAACACCCGCGCCCCCACCGGGTCGTACGCGAGCGACCCACCGCCACTCTGCGTCGCTGGGAGTGGGGCGGGCACACGACTCCACGACGTCGTCGCCGGGTCGAACGTGAGCAGCCCACGGTCGCTCGCGAGATAGAGGAGACCACCGGGGTGGCGGGTCGCGGAGCCGACGCTCCAGACCGCTCCACCGGGCAGTGCGCCGGTGAGCTTCACGCCCACGCGTTCGAACTCACGCCCCGGCGCCATCGAGAAGGCGTTCGACAGGTCGGCGTCGAAGAACTGTCGCTTCTCGCGGTCGAGCACGAACGGGCCACGGGAGATCATGGTCTGGCTGATCCGCCCGAGCTCGCGCCACGTGCGCGTCTGCAGGTTCGCCTCCACCACCGTCGGTACCTGCACCATCATCGTGCCCAGCAGCTCCATGCGCGTCGACGTCGCCAGCAGGCGCTGGCCGGCCGCGTCCCAGGCGACGAACGGGTACGGAGGCATGTTCGGCGTGATGGGCACCAGGCCCGTTCCCGTCATCGACAGGGGCGTCCACGTCGCCGACGTCGGCGAACGCTCCTGCACCGTCGAACGCCAGGTGACGCTCATCGGCGGCATGAACTCGTAGCTGCCGATGCTGAGCACCCGGTCGCCTGCGCGGTCGTAGGTGACGATCTCGGCGTACGGCTGGCCAGGAACCGAGGGCCCCCACCGCGCCTGCGTGCCGGTGATGGTGAGCGGTCGAAGGTCGTTGCCCCCCACGACACCGAGCTGCGACGAGGTGCCGAACATCGTCTGCAGCAGAAAGCCGTTCGCGTCGGGCGGGTCGACTGGCTGAAGCGTGGTGAACCGCGCGCCTGCGTCGGAGACCTGCAGCTGCACGACCTCGTAGCCCGCGGGCCGCGTGTAATAGAGGCCCGTCAACACGCCCGACTGCTCGTCGAACGCCGAGGCCGTGAGGTTGCCCAACGGCACCGTGCCCGACACCGGCACCGTCTCGACGAACGCGCGCGACCCACCGTCTCGCAGCGTCGTGCCGTCGTCTTCGAGACGAACGGTGATCAACGACTGCAACGTCGGCGTCGTCGAGAGCGGGAGCGTGAACATTCGCCGCGTCGACGGGTCGAGCCCGCCCACGTGCGTGGTGCCTCCGGGGCTGTACGCCGAGAACGAGCCGTGCAGTTGCCGCAGCACGACGGGCGCGGTGGAGCCACAGCTCGTGCTCCCGCCGCCCGTGACGACCGCGCCGCCTGCCGAACCGCCGCCCGTGCTGCTCGCTCCGCCCCCCGGCCCACCGAAGCCACCGCCGAGCGAGAGCCCGCCACCCGCGCCGCCGTCGACGCGTGACACCGGTGCTCCGCACGCCGCCACCAGGACGCAGACCATCAGCACCGTCGTTCGCATGACCCCTCGCACCGCTTCGGCCCGCGCCTTCGTGCCCTGCCCGCGCGCACACATTCACGCATCACTGCCGTCGCGCGCTGTGGCAGGGTCTGCCCCGTCAGTCGTGCCGGCGTCGGGCCGTCGAGAGGGGCGAACTCATCATGGCGAAGAAGAAGGCACGCACCGAGGGCCCCGACGGGTGGCTGGCGCTGGTGGAGCGGGACCTCACCGCGCTCGCGAAAGATGGAAAGCTGCCCACGGGGCACGGGCTCGATCAGGCGGCGAGCGACCTGGCGACGTTGCTGACGCGCGGTGGAAAAGCGCCGTTGCTCGCCGGTGAGCAGGGCGTCGGCAAGTCGGCCATCGTGCAGGAGCTCGCCCGCCGCATCGCGCAGGGCAACGCCCCCGAAGGGCTCAAGGGCGTGCGCGTGCTCGAGGTTCCCGCGGCAGGCATCTTCGCGCGCACCAACACCCCCAAAGGCGCCGCCGAGCTGCTCGAAGACTTCCTCGACAAGGTCGCCGAGCAGCCGACCATCATCTTCTTCCGCGACGTGGGGCTCGTGCAGGGCAGCTCGCTGGTGCCGGTGTTGATCAGAGCCCTTCGAGCGTCGCGGCTGCGCTTCGTCTTCGAGTCTGACCTGCGTCGAGCGCACGAGCTGCTGCGCACCGACGAGACGCTGAGCGAGCGGCTGCACCTCGTCGTCGTCAGCGAGCCGACGCACGAGCGCGCCCGGTGGATTCTCGGGCGCATGGCCGAAGAGCTCGAGCTCGAAGCCGGCCTGCCCATCGACCCGTCGGCCTGTGACATCGCGCTGCGGCTGTCGGTGAAGTTCCTGCTCGCGCAGCACCTGCCGCGCAAGGCCATCGAGCTGCTGAAAGAGACGGTCACCGAAGCGGCTGGCACCTCGAAAGACCGCGTCACCGGTGAAGACGTGCTCGCGCGCTTCTGTGCGTCGACGCGCCTGCCGCGGTTCATGGCCGACGACAAGGTGCCGCTCGACCTCGACGAGGTGAGCCGCTTCTTCGGTACCCGGTTGCTCGGGCAGACCGACGCGCTCCAGGCGGTGCTGCGCAGCGTGGCGCTGTTGAAGGCGGGCCTGAACGACCCCCGGCGGCCGCTCGGCGTCTTCCTCTTCGCGGGCCCCACCGGCGTCGGCAAGACGCACCTCGCGAAGCTGCTCGCCGAGTACCTCTTCGGCAGCCACGAGCGCCTCGTACGCCTCAACATGGCCGACTACCCGGACCACGGCGACGAGAACGTGTTGTTCGGCAACCCGTGGGCACAGACCCTCGACTCGAAACGCGGAGAGCTGACCCGCCTGCTCGATGGCCGCGTCTTCACCGTGCTCTTGCTCGACGAGTTCGAGAAGGCGCACGCGAAGTGCCACGACCGCTTCCTGCAGCTGTTCGACGAGGGGCAGTTCATCAACGCCGCCGGAGAAACGGTGCCCTGCAACAACACCCTCATCGTCTGCACGTCGAACGTGGGCGCCGAGGTGTACCGCGAAGGGCCCATCGGCTTCGCGTCGTCGCGCAGTGACGAAGAGCTGCTCGACGAGATCGACCGCCGCATCTCGAGCTCGTTCCGCCCCGAGTTCTTGAACCGCTTCGACGCCATCTGCCACTTCCGCCCGCTGGGGAAGGTCGAGATTCGCCGCATCGCCCAGCGTGAAGTCGGGCGCGTGCTCGAGCGTGAGGGCATTCGCGCGCGGCAGTTGGACGTCGAGGTCGCTCCCGAGGTGGTGGAGCTGCTCGTCGACCGCGGCTACTCGCCCGTGCACGGCGCGCGGTACCTGCAGCGTGAAATCGAGAAGTCGCTGACGGCCGCGCTCGCGGTCGAAATCGCCCGACAGTCGTTGCCGCCGTCGACGCCCGTGAAGGTCGTCAGCCACAAGGGCCGGGTGCACGCCATCGCCGAGCCGAAGGTCGTGCGTGAACGTGAAGCGACGGCGCAGGCGACCTTGCCCGGCGCGGGCGCGGCGTCGTCGAAGAAGCGGCTCGACCAGAAGGCGCTGGTGCACGAAGCCGAGGCGCTCGTCGGCCGTGCGGCCGGAGTCGCACAGTCGGTGAAGCGGCCGCAGCTCGAGACGAAGCGGCGCGAGCTGCTCGCCATCTCGCAGGCCCCCGGCTTCTGGGACGATGGTGAACGCGCGGCGGCGGTGTTGCGTACCTATCGGGCCATCGACGCGCAGCTGGCCGAGCTCGACCGGTTGCGGGAGCAGTGTCAGGTCGCGCGCCGCAGGGCCCGTGACGCGAAGGGCGAGATGCAGCTCGCGGCGGCGGTGCGCGCCGTCGAAGAGGTGGGCCGTGAGGTGCAGCTCGCCGAGGCACGCGTGGCGTCGGGCTCTGCAGGCAACGTCGATGATGCGTGGCTCGAGATCGCCGCGGCCGTCGACGGCGAAGCCGGTGAAGGCTGGGTGCGCGAGCTGATGACGATGTACCTGGGGTGGGCGCAGCGCCGCAGCTACGAGGTGAAGGTGCTCGCCGAAGGAGACGAACCGCGCCGCGCGGTGCTGCAAGTGCACGGGCCCGGCGTGTTCGGCTTTCTCTCGGGTGAGAAGGGGCTGCACCGCCGCATCGACGACGACTCGCGCGTCGCGGCGTACCTGCGGCTGTACACGCCCTCACAGGCGCCCGTCGAGGTCGCGGAGTCGATGACGCTGTCGGCGCGTGAGGTGAAACGTCGCGCGGGCCGGTTCGTCGAGAAGGTCGCGACGGAGTCGTCGGTGCGTGACGAGCGCACGGGCCGTGAGGTGTCGTTGAGCGGCAGCGGCACCGTCGAGGAGCTGAAGGCCCTCACGCTCGCGGTGCTCGATGGGCAGGCCGAAGGGGGCTCCGAGGTTCGGCGCTACTTCGTCGGGCGTGGCGCCCGCGTCGAAGACCCACGCACCGGTGAAGCGACCCCGCGCATGAAGGACGTGCTGCGCGGCGAAATCGACCTCTTCATCGCCGCGGGGTTGACGAGGCCGCCCAGCGACGGCGCCTGACGGCTACTCCGTCGGTGGATGGAAGGATGTCTCGAGCTGCTTGCAGCGCTGCTCGAGCATCACCGCCGCCTCCTTGTCGCACCGGCCGAGCTGTTCCTTCAGCTCGTCAGCCCGCTCCTTCTGGTGCGCGGCCATCGACTTCGCGTTCTCGGCGGCGCGTTTGCGGCAGTCGTCGTCGGTGCAGGTGCTGGCCATGAAGCGTGAAGACTCGCCGTTCATGCGCTCTTCCGAGGTGATGCGCCGTGAGAGCTGGTCGCGACACCACGCGGTCTTCTGATCAGCCGGCACCCTGGCGACCTTCTCGATGCATCGATTGGCCGTCTCGTGCAGCTTCTCGCGTGCCTCTTGAGCGCTCTCGAAGAGCAGGTCGCGAATGGCGAACTTGCTGTCGCCTGCCTGGCTCACGCTGACGACGAGGAGGCTGCCGACGGTCACGGCGGTTCTGAGGTGGCTGAGAGGGCGCATGGGGCCATCATCGTTCAGTTCGTCACGACGACGCACGCTCGAGTTCACGCCGCGCCGCGGCCAGCCGTTCCTCGGCTTCGGTGACCCGCGCTTCACACTCGCGCAGCTCGCGCTCGGCCGAGCCCAACGAGGCGGCCAGATGGGTGACGGTGGCCTGCGCCCGCTCGGCGAGGGCGCGAGCGTCTTCCCGTTCACGGGTGCGCTCCTCGACGCGTCGCTCGAGCGCGGCCACCTCAGCCCCCTGCGGAGCTGGCTTCTGTGCGCCGACGGTTTCGACCTGCTCAGCCGCGGGCCGTGGCGCACTCGCGGCCGCTGCGGCGAACCCGGCGAGCGCATCGAACCCCGGCGCTGGGCGGTCGTCGACGAGGCGGCCGGGCGCATCGGGACTCCACCCGGTCGCGGCGAGCGCCAACAGGTTCGTCTCGACGCGCGCGAGCACCGCCTCGCTCGCCGCGTTGCCCTCGGCCTTGAGCAGCTCGATGGCCTTCGACCGGAGCGTCGCCAGCACCGCCCGCTGCGAGGCCACCACCGAGAAGTCCTGCTGCCGAAGCCGCTCGGTGATGGCGAGCAGGGCGTCCCACTCCGCGCGCGCCTGGCGATAGAGCTGATTCACCGCCCACGCCGACGCGCCGGGGCGACCGAGCTTGTTCAACGTCGCGGCTCCCGTCTTGTCACCCGCGGCCTTGAGCTCGCCCGAGAGGCGTTTTCGCTCGGCAACGAAGGTGCTCAACGAACCCGCGTACAACGCGTCTGCCGCAGCGTCGAAAGACATGCGCGCAGTCTGCACTCCGCTGAGCAGCCTGTCAGCGCGCGCTTCACGGAGCGCCGGGTCGTGCAGCAGGCACGGGCGGCGGCGGAGCGGCCGGCGTCGCAGGGTGCACGGTGACGGGCGCAGCAGGGTGAACCGGCGCCTGCATCGCGGCGTTCACGACGGCACCGAACAGGTGCAGCAGCACGAGGCCGGGCGTGGGGTCGACGACCGTCACGCGAACGGGCGCCACGACGGGAGCGGGAGGCGGGCAGGGCGCAGGCGGAGAGACCTGCTCGGTGGTGACGGCCACGCGCGCGGAGGAGAACGTCGTCGGCGTCGACCACTCGGGGTACGCCTCGACGTCCATCGCAGGTGCAGCGGCGACCGACTCCGATGAAACGCGCTCGCCCTGCAAGGTGACGTTCCCGCCCACCTCGCCACCCGTGACGACGTTGGTCGACGCGACCGTGGTGCGAGCCGACTCGCCGGTGAGGCTCACGCCTGCGCCGACGACGGTGGTCGACGCGACGGTCGTGTTCTCGACGACGTCTTCACACGACTCCTCAGCGACCATCGGCACCGACGACACCGGCCCCGACGACACGCCACTCGAGAACGTCGCGTTGGTGGTGCGCGGTGCGCGGCAGACGAGCGCACGCTTCGGAGCCGGCGGCATGACGACAGGCGCCACCGCGACCGCAGAATCAACGCGAACTTCCTTTCGACGCTCGAACGCCGCGTCGTGCGCCTGACGAAGCTCTTCACGCCGCGCCTCTTCGGTGCGCTCCGCTTCGACCTTCGCGACGACTTCGATGCGAGCCGCCTCGGCGCGTGCGATGGCCTCGACCCGCTCGGCTTCACGACGGGCGGCCAGCTGGGCCTGCCACTCGGCCCTGCGGCGGTCGGCCTCGGCGTAGACCTGCAATCGAATCTCGTTCTTCCGCGCTTCTTCCGCCGCCAGCCAGGCCTGCAGCTCGGGCCCGCCGCGCCGAATCAGCTCGGCCACCCACAGCCGCTCGTCGACGGTCGGCTTGAACACGCCCTGCTCGACGGTGAAGACGACGTCGCTGCACGAGCCCTGCCCGGTGCGCAGGCCCGCGAGCGTGATGTCGATGACGTGGCCCGCGCCGAGCGCCGCGGGTACGTCGAGGCGCTCATTCGTCCACGCGGCGTCGAGCACGATGGTCTGGGTCGTCGTCACCGGCAGCGGCACCACGGCGGGCAGCTCGGCCGAGACGTGGTCGACGGCCACGGCGACCTGCACCGGGGCTTCGTACGACGGTGACGTGGTGAAGGTCTGCAGCGGGTACGCCCGGCCGTCGACGTGCAGACGCGCTTCGCCCGTCACCGGCGTCGGCGAGGTGACCGAGACGCGCACGTACTCGCCCCACCGTGCTCCGAGCGACGCCCGGCGAATGCCGATGGGGCCGCACAGGCCATCGCCCTGACGGGTGATGACGAGGTCACGGGTCGAGTCGAGCCGCGCGTGGTGAAGCGCGCAACCACTGGAGAGCACGAGGAGCGCCGGCAGAATCGAGCGAAGCACGGACTCCAGACGGGCCGCGCCGGCAGAAATTCAGGTCGCGACCAGCCGGCCCGCGAAGCCGCCGTCACGCAGGAGCCAGAACTTCGCGCGCACGTCTTCGAGGCGAATCGTCGTCACCACGGGCTTCACGGCGCCGCTGCGCACGAGGCTGATCAGCTCGTCGAGCTCACTGCGCGCACCGAGGAACGCGGGCTTCAACGTCACGCCCCGCATCACGGTGTCGAAGAGCGACAGGTCGAAGCGAACGGAGGGAGACGCGGCCGCGAGCACGAGCGCTCCACCACGCCGCACCGCGCGCACTGCCTGCTGAATCGCCTGCGTCGAGGGGGTGCACACGACGAGCGCGTCGACGGAGTCGGCCGCGAAGGGCTGCGACGCCGCCTCGGCGCCAGCGAGCGCACGTCGCTCGGCGTCCACGTCCCACGCGGTGACCTCGAGGCCCTGCGCACGGGCGACCTGCACCACCAGCTGCCCGAGCCCGCCGACGCCGATGACGCCGAGCCGATGGCCGCGCCCCAGCTCCGTCGCGCGCACGGCTCCGAACGCGGTCCACCCCGTCGCGAAGAGCGGCGCCCAGGTCGCTGGAGCCGCTGTCGCATCGAGCCGGACGACGGCGCGCTCGGTCGTCACCACGTGCCTGGCGAGGAAGCCGTCTCGATGCCACGCGTGCAGCTGCACCTTCGCGCACCACCGCTCGAGCCCTCGTTCGCAGAGGCTGCAGCCGCCGCAGGTCGAGGCCAGTGGCGTGAGCCCCACGCGCGCCCCGAGGGGAATCGTCACGCCACCTCCAACACCCTCGACGACCCCGACCGCTTCGAAGCCGGGGATCAGCGGCGTGCGCGGCAGGGCGTCGAGCTGGAAGAAGCCGAAGTCGGCGGCTCCCAGGCCGCAGGCCTCGACGCGAATCAGCAGCTCACCGGGCTCGGGCGTCGGCACGGGTCGCTCGAGCAGCGACGGCGCCTCGCGGGGGTGGGTGAATGCAACGAACGCGGTCATGAGCTCACCGTGGTCAGCGTGGGTCGAACGACGTGCGCCTCGAACGTCGTCAGGTTCTCGTTCGTCGACGAGCGCTGCTGCGGCGTTCGGTGGAGGCTGTCGACCGCTCCGGCGTCCTGCTTCGTTGGTGACGAGCGACGGGCGGGCGCGCGGGCATCGACCGTCGTCGTCGGCTGGGTGGCTTCTGCGTGTGGCCGTGGGCTCACGGCGTCACCATCGCCGCAAACCGCAGCGGCGTCGGCATGAACGTCAGCACCGTCATCGCGAAGCAGACGAGACACACCACCTTGCGGCTCTGCGACAGCGGCACCGACTCGTCCACCACGGGCGGGTGACGGAACTTCACCACGAACGTCACCAGCAGGAACCAGACGAGCCACGACGTCGAGAACAGCAGCGCCGCGACGAGAATCACCCCGGCGACGACGCGGCCGATGCGCTCGGCGCGCTGCCCGAACCACGCGTGCGTGAGGTGCCCGCCGTCGAGCTGCCCCACCGGCAACAGGTTCAGCATCGTCACCAGAAAGCCGAACCACGACGCCACCAGCACCGGGTGCGCGAAGAGGTCGGTGCCCGGCTGCAGCGGGCCTTTGATCAGCCGCTGCAACCCGAGGCCGAGCAGGTTGTCACCGAACACCTGCACCACGTCACCGTCGGCAGCGGCGTCGCTCCACGAGCCCACCACGTGCCACAACGAGAACTGCCCGGGGAACGTGTCGCGCAAGTCGGGAGACGGCGAGACGTGCGAGAGCCACACCCCGACACACCAGAGCGGAACGCACACGAGCAGCCCGGCGAGCGGGCCCGCCGCGCCGATGTCGACGAGCGCGTCGCGCGTGGGAATTCGCCCACGCAACCGAATCACCGCGCCCATGGTGCCAAAGCCGATGGGCAGGGGAATGAAGTAGGGCCACGACGAGTCGACGCCGTGCCGCCGCGCCATCAGGAAGTGCCCCATCTCGTGCGCGCCGAGAATGAGCATCACCGAGCCCGAGAAGAACGCGCTGCCCCACAGCTTGTCGACGAGCGCGCCGCTCTCGACGCCTCCGCCAGACTGCGTGAGGAACGTGAAGAACGTGCTGCCCACCGTGCCGATGAAGAGCGCTGCGTGAAGCCACAGCCGGTCGTTCGCCTTCGGGTCAGTCATCGCGCTCCATCACCACGCTCCGTCACCATGACGACTGTCAATCACAGTGATGTCTGTCGTTGACAGGTGGGTGACCCTCGATAAGTTGCGCGCCGCTCGCTGGGGAGGGGAAAGCCCAAGCAGGCAGTGAAGCAGTAACCACCCTTTGTCGAACCTGAGGAGTCCACACATGAAGAAGGCGTTTCTTGCCCTGTCGCTCGCGGCTGCCGTTGGTTGCACGTCGGTTGAGTCTGCCACTGTCGCTGGCAACGAAGTCGTTGCGAACGGCGGCGAGGCTGTCGCGGTGATCCAGGCCAACAGCATCGGCATCACCCTCATCTTCCACATCATCGACATCGTCACGTCGGACCTCGACCAGGTCGTCAACAAGCTCCTCGTCGCGGAGGCCAAGGCCATGGGCGCGTCGAAGGTCGACCTCAAGGGCGCTGGCACGACCCCCCGTCACGGCATCTTCGCGCTCGCCGGCAACATCATCGGCGTGACGAACTCGTCGGCGATGGGCATCGCGGTCAAGTAAGTCTGACCGTCGTGCTGTGACGAAGGGCTCGGTGGCTCCACGTGGAGTGCCGGGCCCTTCGGCTTTTCTGAAGGTCTGGAGCGTGTCGTGAACCGAACGAGTCTGCTGCTGGTGCTGTCGCTGCTCGGCTGCCCGAAAGAGACGCCGAAGCCGCCCGAGAACCTCGCCTCGGAGGCGCGCCGCGCGCTGGCCGAGCGAGACCGCCGCCTGGGCCACTACCAGGTCGACGCGACGTCGAAGCAGGGCGACGCCACCGCCACGCACACCTTCGTGTACCGCGCGCCCAACCGCGTGAAGGGCACCTTGCTGACGCCCCAGCCGATGACGTTGTCGTTCGACGGCACGCGCTTCTTCAAGCTCTCGCCGGGCGACCAGAAGCTCGAGGCCTTCGAGATGAAGCTGCCGGCCGAGAAGGCGGCGCTGTTTCTCACCACGCAGTTCGCGCCGTTCGTGCCCGAGGGCTACCGCACGCCGCTGCTGCCGTCGAAGGGCGTCACCGCGACGAAGGTGGCGCACCCGAAGGGCCCCGAGGCGTTCGAGCTCGTGCTCTCGACGCCCGACGAGAAGGGCCAGCCCATCACCGTGACGTACGCGCTGCGGTTTCCGTCGGGTGACTTCCTCTCGAAGAAGACGGTCGCGGGCGGCGTGACGTCGGAGCTCGTCGTGGAGGAGGAGCAGTGCGACCAGGCGCTGGCACTGTGCGTGCCGAAGGTGGTGGTGCAGCGAGAGAACGGCGCCGAGCTGGGCCGCACCACGTTCACCCGCATCGACCTCGCCGCCGAGGTTCCCAACGACACGTTCTCGCTCGTCGCTCCCGAGGGCTACGCGTTCGAGAAGCACGAGCTGGTGGAGTCTTCGAACTGAGCCGAGACTTCCCGCGTGCTGACCGTTCGTGAGCTCAAGGCGCTGGCCGCCCGCCTCGACGCGGCGGCGTTCGCGAAGCAGCTCGGGCCCTTCGTGCTGGTGGAGCGCCCGTTCACGAAGGAGCGCAAGTCGGGCTCGCTCGACCTCACGCCGAAGACGACGCGGCCGCTGCAGGGCGCGCGCGCGAACAAGGGCGTGCTCGACTTCGACGACCTCTGGGTGGCGACGCTGCCGCCCCTGCGCGACGACGACGAGGTGCTCATCGGCCGCACCGCCGACTGCGACGTGATGCTCGACGAAGGCACGGTGTCGAAGCACCACGCGGCGATTCGGTGGAAGAAGAAGCACGCCGAGCTGGAAGACCTGGGCTCGAGCAACGGCACGCTGCTCAACGGCGTGAGGGCTCCGGCGCGGCAGGGGCTGCGGCTCGAAGACAACGACGCCATCGACTTCGGCGGCGTGCGGGTGTTGTTCCTCGAAGTTGCGACGCTGCGGCGACGAATGGGGTTGCGATGAAGCTCTTCTGGCTGACGGTGCTGGTGGCGGGCGCGGCCTTCGCGCGAGACGTGCGCGTCACCAACGTAGCGACGCTCCAGTCGGCGGTGGCGGCCGCGCTGCCCGGAGACGTCATCATTCTCGCGCCGGGCACGTACCGGCTCACCTCGAAGCTGTCGTGCAACGCCAATGGCACCGCGGCCCAGCGCATCGTCATGCGCTCCGAGACGCCGCTGACGGCACGGCTCGAGAGCGACACCCTCATCGCCATCGGCGTGGCCGGCGCGTATTGGACGTTCGAGGGCCTGCGGCTGCAGGGCGTGTGCGCCGACGACTCGAGCTGCGAGCACGCGTTTCAGGTGACGGGCGCGGCGACCGACGTCGTGCTGCGCGGGAACCAGCTGGTCGACTTCAACGCACAGCTGAAGGTGAACTCGGTGGTGACGGCCCCGGGCAACGCGATGACGCCACACCGCGGGCTCGTCGAGCGCAACGAGCTGTTCGACACCAGGCCCCGCGCCACCAGCAACCCCGTGACGAAGCTGAACATCGACACCGGTGACGATTGGGTCGTGCGCGACAACTTCATTCACGACTGGCGGAAGAACGGTGGCAACTTCGTCAGCTATGGCGTGTTCCTGAAGAGCGGCGGCAAGCGCGGCGTGCTCGAGCGAAACCTCGTCATCTGCGCCACCACCTCGGTCCCCCTCGCGGGCAATGACGCGCGCATCGGCTTGTCGTTCGGAGGCGGCGGCACGGGGGCGCAGTTCTGTGCGCCTGCGTTCGATGCGGCGGTGCCGTGCAACGTCGAGCACGAGGACGGCATCGCGAGGAACAACGTCGTCATCAACTGCAGCGACGTGGCGCTGTACCTGAACCGCAGCCGCAACACGCGCGTGCTGTACAACACGTTCATCGCGACGAACGGGGTCGACTTTCGCTTCGACACGACGACCGGCAGCGCCATCGGCAACGTGACGAGCTCGGCGATTCGCGCGAGAGACATGGGCGCGTTCACCGGCATGGCGAACGTGATGAACGTGACGACGCCCACGTTCGACGGCTGGTACACCACGCCGCTCGCGGGTGACTTGTCGGTGATGGGCAACGTGTCGATGCTCGTCGGTGCGGGGCCTCGAGAGCCGCTCGTCGTCGACGACTTCTGTGGAAGGCCCCGGCCAGCGACGGGCCAGTACACGCAGGGCGCGCTCGAGCATTCGCTGGGGAACTGCGTGACGACGAAGGGGCCAGATGCCGGAGTGATCGTACCGATGGGCGGTGGCTCGGCCGGAGGCTCCGCGACGGCTGGTGGTTCTGCGACGGCTGGTGGATCTGCGACGGCTGGTGGATCTGCGACGGCTGGTGGATCTGCGACAGCTGGTGGATCTGCGACGGCTGGTGGATCCACGACGGCTGGTGGATCCGCGATGGCTGGTGGATCCGCGACGGCTGGTGGATCTGCGACGGCGGGCGGAGCTGCGTGTCAGGACGCGTCGTGCGAGCCGCCAAAGGGCTGCGGGTGCGGGGCTGGCGATGCGTCGGGCCTGCTCCTCGTCGGAGTGCTCGGCCTCTTGCGCAGGCGTCGCGGCTAACGAAACGAGCGTCGTGCGAGCCGCCAAAAACCGGCTGCAGGTGTGGTGCCGGCGATACGTCGGAGTGATCGGCCTTCTGCGCAAGCTTCGCAGCTGACGAAACGGCTGGCCGGCGGCTGCGGGTGCGGTGCTGGAGATGCGTCGGGTGTGCTGGTCGCCGGGCTCGGTCTCCCGCGCAGCGGCTGACGAAACGGCCGGTCGACGATGCGCTCAGGTAACCTGTCTGCGGTCGGGAACTGGAGCGCGAGCTCGACGGGACTCAGCTCGCTTTGGCCCGTCGTCCTCCAGCAGGTGTCGTGCAGCTCGACCACCTCGACGAGCTGGTTCACGTGCTCGAAGCGCTCGTTGATGATCGCGGTGACCTGCTCGAAGCGTGCAGCGTTGTCGCGATTCGACTGCTGAAGGTCTTCCCGAATGCCCTCGAGAGTCTTGATGGTGAGGTCGTTGTCGCTCTGACATGCAACGGAAGGTCCTCACTGGCAGGTCGTGCCACTGATGACGCCGCTGCAGCAGTTGCTCGAACTGCCGCAGTTGAACCCACCGCGTGGAATGCAGCCGCCGATGGCGCAGCGACACGTGCCGGAGCCGCACACGAGTGACGGGTTCGAGCCCGTGCAGCACAGCGTGTTCGCGTCGCAGCCCTGGCCGAAGTTCGCGCAGGGGTTGGTGGTGGTGACGGTGGTGCCTGCGTCGCCATACGTCGTCGAGGTGGCGACGACACCCGTGGTGCCGGGCGTGCCCCTGCGCCAGATGAAGTTCACCGACGAGGCCCCATTGGGAATCGTGAGGTTGACCGAGTTCGACAGCGCCGCGCAGTTGGCAGAGGCCGTGCCGAGGAAGACCGAGCCGAACGGCTCGCCGAACACGGTGACCGGGGTCGACATCGTCGCCGTGGTGACGACGCCGGCATCGCTGATCAGATCGACCGCTCCCGAGTAGCAGAGGTTCGTGGTGCCGCTGTACGCGCCGCTGAACCGAATCGCGTAGGGCGGCGGGTTGCTCATCGTCACCGTCTGCTGTGCGGCCTGCACCGTGAACGTCGAGGTCGCGTTCAGCGTGATGCTCGCCGAGGTGTTCTCGCGGAACGTGAAGGCGGCCTGCGAGGCGTTCGCGGCAATCGGCAGGGTGTTCGAGCTGGGGCCGACGCAGCCACCGTCGAACCAGAACTGCGTGCCCGTGAGCGTCACCGTCGAGCTCGCGCCCACCACCGTCGGCAGGCCCGCGTCGTCGACGTAGCGCACACTCGCCGGGTAGCAGAGCCCGCGCACACCCGAGGCCGGCACCGCGACGAAGCGCAGCGCGGTCGGGCGCGGGCCCGTCACGTTCACGCTCGCTGACGCCATGCCGAGACCAGGCTCGCTCACCGTCAACACGTAGGTGCCGGCGTCGGCAGCGATGCGCAGGCCGAGCGGCACCGACGAGACCCCGGCGGCGGGAGTGAGCTGCGTGATGGGTGCTCCAGTGCAGTTCGCGGCGCGGTAGACGACCTCGGGTGCTCCGCCCAGCGTCACGGTCTCGCCGCCATCGAACTGCTCTGCCGCTCCGACGCCGTCGACCTTCTGCAGACTCACGGTCGTGATGCACTGATCAGAGAACCCCTGCGACGACAGAGGGCTCAGCCGCAGCGCGAGCGGCGACACGCGCAGTCGTAACGAGTGCTGGCCCGACACCGACGACGTCGCGAGCAGACCCGTGAGCAGGTGCGTGCCACCGACCATCGAGCGGAACGAGAAGGGCACGGTGAGGCTGTCGGGGTAGGGCACGTTGAGGGTCGCCGCGCCGGTGCCCGAACAATCGACCGAGGTGAAGAACTGGCCGCCGAGCGAGCTGCTGACCGTCAGCGTCTGGCCACGGTGGTAGATGAGGTTGCCGAGCGAGTCGATCGCCGAGACGGAGCCGGGCACGCAGTCTCCGAGCTGCGCGAGCGGCGCCATGGTGAAAGCGACCACGTTCGGAGGGCCCGAGCGCATGTCGATGGTTCGCTGCGCAGTGCCGAGCTGGGCGTGCGAGGCCGTGAGGGTGAGAGTGCCGGGGCGATTGGCGGTCACATAGACCGGGGCCGGAGTCGCCGAGGGGACGATGGCCGTCGAGATCGTGCCGCTGCACAAGCTCGAGCCTGACAGACGTGCGCCGCCTGCGTCGGGAGCCACCGAGACGGCCACGGTCCATGGCGCTCCCGGGCCGACAGGCAGCCCACCGTCTGCACCGATGGCGGCAAGGTCGTAGCGTGTGCAGAAGCCGGCCTGGGCGAACGAGAGCTCACGCCACTCGAGTGAGTCGGGCGGAAGCGGGGCGGATCCACCTGCGGATCCACCGGCGAGGCCACCTGCGGACCCACCAGCGCTGCCACCTGCGGACCCACCAGCGCTGCCACCTGCGGACCCACCAGCGCTGCCACCAGCGGATCCACCGGCGGTGCCACCAGCGGATCCACCGGCGGTGCCACCAGCGGATCCACCAGCGCTGCCACCTGCGTCACCTCCACCGAGGCCACCAGCAACTCCACCCGCGTCACCACCTGCTGATCCACCCGCTGATCCACCCGCGTCTCCGCCGGCCGCTCCACCCGCGTCGCCGCCGGCCGCTCCACCCGCGTCGCCGCCGGCCGCTCCACCCGCGTCACCACCGGCCGCTCCACCCGCGTCGCCACCGGCCGCTCCACCCGCGTCACCACCGGCCGCTCCGCCCGCGTCACCACCTGCTGATCCACCCGCGTGGCCGCCGGCCGCTCCACCGGCCGTCCCTCCTCCAGCGGCCATCGAACCGCCGGCCGAACCGGAGTCAGGCACTTCGGTGACGATGCCCTCGGGGCACGCCGACAGCGCGGCGGCGACGAGTCCCACTCTCAGCGCCAGCTTCATGGTGCTCTCCCGGTGCCGCTCGCTTCGAGGAATGGCCTCGACGGCCCTCGTGAATCGACATTCACGTCTTCATGCGAAGCCGGTGTTCATGAACGCCCTCGGCCGGCGGCTCTTTGGCCGCTGCCTGTTTGATGAGCCGCGTCACCTGCGGGCCGAGCACGTCGAGCTCGGTCGACGTGTACTTCTCACCGCCGAACTGTTTCACCTGCGCGGTCTGTCGCCGCAGCATCACCGCGTCTTGCGCGAAGATCTGCGTCGCGATGGGCGCCACGAAGGGCTTCACCAGCCACCCCGGCAACGGCAGCTTGAACGTCACCACCGCGAACACGCGCGTCTCGGTGTCAGTCACGGGAGTGAGCGCGCTCGTGGCGAAGAGATGACTGCGCTCGCCCAGGCGGTACTCGACCTGCGCGATCGACGGCAGCAGAAACCGGTCGAAGTGCACCGTCACACCGCCGCCGGGCGCCAGGATTCGCCCGATGAGGCCCTTCGGCGCGGGCTCTCCGATGAACTCGGCCTCGGCCCACGTCGCGTGTCGGCGAACGACGACCTCGATGACGTTCGACTTCTGCGCCGTGCGAAACAGCCCACCGTGCAGGTACGCGGTGTGCGGCACGTCGAGCGTGTTCTCGACCACCGCGTGCACCGAGGCCTCGACGTGGAACTCGCGCACCACGCTTGAGTACGGCGTCTCGCCCCAGTGGGGGAACGAGAACGGCGCGCTCGTCGGCTGCACGTTCGCCGTCGTGTAGACCCAGACGAAGCCCTGCTGCTCGACGCACGCGAACGTCTCGGCGCAGCGTGACCGCAGCGACACCTCTCCATCGACGAGCCCCGGCACTGCGGTGCAGGTGCCGCGAGGGTCGAAGCGCCAGCCGTGGTACTTGCACTGCAGCTCGCCGTTCACCACCTCGCCCATCGAGAGCGGCACGTTGCGATGCGGGCAGCGGTCGGTGAACGCGGCCGGCGCGCCCGTCGAACCGCGAAACAGCACGAGCGGCCGCCCCTGAATCGTCACCGCCAGCGGAGCCCGCTTCAGCGCCTCCGACCGGCAGGCCACGTACCAGACGTCAGGCAGCACGAGACCCGGCGGTGGAACGGCGCTCATGCCGCGCAGCGTAGTCGTGTTCGGCGGCGGCGACGACGTGACCGCTGACGCCCTTGACCGGGGCCACGCTTCGCCCGCGGCGGACAATTCCATGCCCAGCGAAGACCGCTCCCGCTCGCGGCCACACTGCTATGCGACCGCCATGGCGGTGGCCGACTCCAGACCCGTCGTCCTGTACGTCGAAGACGACGCCGACACGTTCAAGATCGCGTCGCTGCGTCTGAAGACCAGGTACCGCCTCATCTGGGCGCAGAACGACGTCGAAGCGGTCGACCTCATCTCGTTCCACCAGCGAGAGCTCTTCGCGGTGTTGATGGACATCGAGCTGCGCGGCTCGACGCTCGACGGGCTCGAGCTGGTTCGGTTGTTGAAGGGCCACCCGCTGCTGCGCACGCAGATGCCGGCGTTCGCGCGCCGCTTGCCGGTGCTCCACAACGTGCCCGTCATCGTGCTCACGGCCTATGCGGCCCGGTACACCGAGGCCGAGGTGCACGCCGTCGGCGCCGCGCACTTCGTCACCAAGCCCATCGACTTCACGCGGCTCAACCTCGCGCTCGCGCAGGCCAACATCGCCGCGGTGATGAAGCGCCTCGAGAAGGCCGAGCCGCAGCCCGACTCCGTCTCGACCGACGTGCCGCCACCCGCGACGCCGACGCGCCGCTGACACCTTTGGGACTTGTGTGGGCGGCCAGAGGTGGGACGCTCCGCGGCCATGGGTTCGCTCTGGGCCAGGCTCTCGCTTCGTGTGCAGGCCGCCATCGCCGTCGCCACGCCCTGCATCGTGGTCGCGCTCTTCACCTCCATCTACTTCCCCGCGCGCCTCAACCATCAGGCCGACGACGCGCTCGAGAGTCAGGCGACGGCGCTCGGGCAGCTCGCCGCGACCAACGCCGCGCCCACCGTGCGGTTGATCAGCGACGGCCTCGCGCAGCGCGACGAACTCGAAGTGCTGTTCAAGGGCCTGCGCTCGAATCAGGACCTCACGCAGTCGGGGGTGCTGCTGCTCGACCCGGCACGCGTCACCACCACGGGCGACACCCGGTTGCTCGACCTGGCGAAGGGCGACGCGGCGCTCGTCTTCGGAGACCTGCCTCCCGACCGCTACGTGCTGCCGGCGACCGGCGCGTGCCGTTCCTCCCGCGGAGACGTGCTCGACGTGCGTTGCTCGGCCCGCGACAAGGACACCGAGGTGCTCGTGGTGCTGCGCTTCTCGCTCGCGCGGTTCGTCGAGCAGCGGCGCGAGAACCAGCTCGTCGGCCTCTGGGTGTTGTTCGGCGCGCTGGCGGGCGGCCTGTTGCTCGCGGTCTTCTTCTCGTCGGCCATCGCCGCGCCGCTCGGGGTGGTGACGCGGGTGGCGCGTGAGCTCGCCGCTGGTGACGTCACCGTGCGCACCGTCGACGTGGGCGGCGCGCACGAGGTGCAGTCGATGGCGGCGTCGGTCAACGAGATGGTGGGCAGCCTCAAGGGCCTCGTCGGCGAGATGGTGGCGTTGTCGACACGGCTGTCGAACGCCGCCAGGGGGCTCATCACCGCCTCGAACGACCAGGAGCACGTCACCAGCCAGCAGTCGGCCTACGCCCAGCAGATCGCCGCCACCTTCGAAGAGCTCTCCCGCACCGCCGAGATGATCACCCGCTCGACCGAGACGGTGGAGCAGGCGGCGGGTCGCACGAACCAGGCCGTCGACGACGCGCGCACGACGGTCACCCAGGTCGTCTCGAGCATGACCGACATTCGCCGCGAGTCGAAGGAGGTGGCCGAGGCCATCGTGCGGCTGAACTCCGACCTGCAGCAGGTCTCACGCATCGCCGCCGTCATCAAACAGGTGGCCGACCGCTCCGACCTGCTGGCGCTCAACGCCGCCCTCGAAGGCACGAAGGCGGGCGAGGTGGGGCGGGGCTTCTCGGTCGTCGCCGCCGAGATGCGCAAGCTCGCCGAGAGCGTCGCCCAGTCGGCGCGCGACATCGGCCGCATCGTCGAGAGCGTGCAGCAGTCGGGCGACCTCGCGGTGACGCGCTCGCGGCAGGGTGTCGAGGCGTCGGAGCGCGGAACGCAGATCGCCGAGCAGGCCTCGAGCTCGTTCCAGCAGATTCTCGAGCTCTCGCGCGGCACGAAGGAGGCGGCGCAGCAGATTGCCGTGGCGACCCGGCAACAGCGGCAGTCGAGCGAGCAGGCCGTCGCCGGCGCGCGCAACGTGGCCGACCTCGTGAAGCAGGGCGTCGACGCCACTGGCCGCACCACCCGCATCGCCCAGGACCTGCAGAAGTCGGTCGACGCGCTCACCGAGGTGACGGGCCGGTTCAAGGTCGACACCGCGCCGCCGAAGTAGCGCCCGGCGATTTGCTTGCGCCGAAGCGGGCTCGTCGAGAGAGAGACTTTCTCGATGGCCTGGCTCAACTACCACCACCTGCTCTATTTCTGGACCGTCGCGCGCACTGGCACCATCGCCAATGCCAGCCGCGAGCTGCACCTCTCGCAGCCCACCATCTCGACGCAGCTCAAGACGCTCGAAGAGGCGCTGGGGCAGAAGTTGTTCCAGCGCGCGGGGCGCCGGCTCGTGCTCACCGACGTGGGCCGCACCGCCTTTCGGTATGCCGACGAGATTTTTCGCCTCGGCCGCGAGCTGCAGGAGTCGCTGAGCCGGGGGCCCATGTCACGGCAGGTGCGGTTCGCGGTGGGCGTCGCCGACGTGGTGCCCAAGCTCGTCGCCGAGCGCCTGCTCGAGCCTGCGTACGGCGCGGTGCCCGACCTGCAGCTCGAGGTGCACGAGGGCCACGTCACCCAGCTGCTCGCGAAGCTGGCGCTGCATGAGCTCGACGTCGTCATCAGCGACCAGCCCGCGCCGCACGACGTGAAGGTGAAGGCCTTCAGCCACACCCTGGGCGGCAGCGGCACGACGTTCTTCGCGCGCGCGAACCTGGCGACGGGGCTCAAGAAGGGCTTCCCCGGTTCGCTCGAGGGCGCGCCCATGTTGTTGCCGCTGCCCGGCAGCTCGTCACGCGTCGCGCTCGACGAGTGGTTCGAGAAGCGCGGCGTACGGCCGAAGGTGGTGGGCGAGTTCGACGACTCCGCGCTGATGAAGGTGTTCGGGTCGTCGGGGCGCGGGGTGTTCTCGGCGCCCGCCGCCATCGAAGACGAGGTCGCGCGGCAGTTCGAGGTGCAGATCATCGGCCGCACCGACGAGCTGAAGCAGTCGTACTACGCCATTTCGGTCGAGCGTCGCCTGCGCCACCCGGCCGTCGTCGCCGTGGCCGAGTCGGCCCGCAAAGAGGTGTTGGACTGAGCTTCCAGTTCGACTCCGCCTGCGCGAGCCACATTCGCCGTGGCGCAGATCTGCAATGAGTGAAGGAGCCACCGCTCATCAGGCTCGCTTCGGCTTCGTCTCACGGGCTTCCAGTTCGACTCCGCCTGCGCGAGCCACATTCGCCGTGGCGCGGGCCTGCAGTGAGTGAAGGAGCCACCGCTCATCAGGGTCGCTTCGGCTTCGTCTCACGGGCTTCCAGCTCGACTCCGCCTGCGCGAGCCACCTTCGCCGTGGCGCAGGTCTGCAGTGAGTGAAGGAGCCACCGCTCATCAGGCTCGCTTCGGCTTCGTCTCACGGGCTTCCAGCTCGACTCCGCCTGCGCGAGCCATCTTCGCCGTGGCGCAGGTCTGCAATGAGTGAAGGAGCCACCGCTCATCAGGCTCGCTTCGGCTTCGTCTCACGGGCTTCCAGTTCGACTCCGCCTGCGCGAGCCACCTTCGCCGTGGCGCGGGCCCGCAATGAGTGAAGGAGCCACCGCTCATCAGGCTCGCTTCGGCTTCGTCTCACGCGGCGAGGCGCACGTCGGTCGCCAGCCGCTCCTCGAGTGCGCCCCAGTCGACCTCGGCCTCGAGCTGCGAGAGCACGGCGTAGAGCCCGAAGCGCAGCCGCAGCAGGAACATCGCGTGCGGCGGCAGCCCCAGCTTCGCGAGCGCGCGTTTGTCGGCCACCAGCTCCTTCAGCTCCGCGGGCCGGTCGGCGGGAATTCGCGCGGCGCCCCGCCCAAGCACCGGGAAGAAGAAGGCACGGGTGAAGCGCAGCAGCAGCGCCTGACGCTCCGCAGTCGAGGTGTCGAAGCCGAACGCCGTGGCCGCTGCCATCACCGCGCGGTGGTCGTTCGTACGCAACGCCGAGACGAGCCTCGCGAGCGCCTGCACGTGCTTCGGCTCGAAGGTGCGCACGCAGCCGAAGTCGTAGAGCACCACGCGGCCGTCACGGAACGCGAAGTTGCCGGGGTGCGGGTCGGCGTGCAGCCGGCCCAGCGAGTACAGCCCGCCCACCGAGGCGTGGAAGAGGGCCTCGCCCGCGAGGTTGCGCGCGGGCTGTGAAGGTCTCGCTGCCAGAAACGCCTCGAGCGTCGCGCCCGGCTCGAAGCGGCTGGTGAGCACCGTGCTGGCGCTCCATGCGTCGACGACCTCGGGGACGCGGGTCGACGGGTCGCTCGAGAGCCAGCGGCCGAACGCGCGCTGGTGGTCGGCCTCACGCGCGAAGTCGCACTCGGCCAGCATGACGGCGCGAACCTCTTCGACGGCGGCCTTCGCGTCGGCCGCGGCGCCCAGCATCAGCGTGTCGGCGAAGGTGACGCC
>JAEUJR010000164.1 GCA_016793585.1 Archangium sp. | reverse complement strand
TCGCATGAAGATCGGCGTCATGTTCGGCAACCCCGAGACGACGACGGGCGGCAACGCGCTCAAGTTCTACGCCTCGCAGCGCCTCGACATTCGCCGCATCGGCGCCATCAAGAACGGCGAGACCGTCGTCGGCAGCCGCACCCGCGTGAAGGTGGTGAAGAACAAGGTCGCGCCTCCCTTCAAGGAGGTGGAGTTCGACATCATGTACGGCACCGGCATTTCGCGTGAGGGAGACCTGGTCGACCTCGCGAGCGAGTCGGGCATCATCGAGAAGTCGGGCTCGTGGTTCAGCTTCAAGGGCGAGCGCATCGGCCAGGGCCGCGAGAACGCGAAGGACTACCTCAAGGAGCACCCCGAGGTGATGGCCGACATCGAGAAGCAGGTGCTCGAGAAGCACGGCGTGAAGAACCAGGCGCCGGTGATGCAGGCCGTGCCCGACATGGAAGAGACCGAAGAGAAGCGGCCGCGCGTGAAGGCCGTGAAGTAACGGCGAGCGGAGCTTCTCGACTGCCACGCCGGCGCTCGAGCCGGTGCGATGAAACGAAGTGGGGGAGCACGTCGAGCGGCTCGCTGGTTCGGGTCCCCGTCCGAACCTGCGGGTCGGCTCACGTGAACGTCGTCACAGCTTGAACTTGAGCCGCGTGCCGACGAGCAGCGCGTCTTTGCCGTCTCCGCCCGGCGTTCGGTAGTACTGAATGTCTGGCTGCAGGCTCATGAACTTCGTGATGCGGAACTTGTAGAACGCCTCGGCGAACACCTCCGAGCCCTGGCCTGGGGTGCCGTTGGCCTGCTTGTTCACCGTGAAGTACCCGAACCCGATGCCCACGGTGTCGTCTTCACGCATGCCGATGCCGTGGAAGGCGACCGAGCCGCCGATGAAGAGCGACATGTTGAAGCGGTCGGGCTGTGCCCAGCCGATGCGCGGAATGATGGTGAAGCAGCGCGGGTCGTTGAGGTCGTCGTTGAGGTAGATGCGCTCGTCGTGCTGCGCGAACAGGCCCCAGAGCTCGTTGAACGTGCGCGGTGAGTCGCCCGTGGGGTTGAGCTCTTCGAACTGGCCCTGCTGCCGGTAGAAGCCCAGCGTGGTGGTGCCGTTGTTGCGGCTGTCGGCACCGTAGCGGTGCGTCGCGTTGACCGACGAGATGATGAAGTGGCCCGCGTCTTTCACGAAGGCCGAGTCGAAGCCCACGCTGCCGACCTGCGGCTTGCCCTCGAAGACCGACGCCTTCACCGCGAGCCATGGCACCGGGTTCACCACCACCACCGCGCCGAGCCCGTTCGTCGGGTACGACGGCAGCGGCGACGAGGGGAACATGCCGAAGTTGTTGTTGATGAAGTTGCCGCCGAAACGCGGGGTGCCGAACTCGCGGTTCGCGTCCTGCTTGCCGAGGCGGAAGCGCACCACGTCGAAGAGGTTCTGCTCGTAGAAGAACTCGCCCAGCTGCGTGTAGGGTGTGGCCTCGATGTTGGAAATCTCGGTGACGCTCCCGACGACCTGGTTGATGCCCTCGCCGTGGTTGTTCTGGCCGAGCACGTAGAACTTGCCGCCCTTCCACAGGCCCATGGCCTCGAAGTCGACGGTGAGCGCCACGTCGAGGTGGCCGTTCGCGAGCGCGGTGTTGCCCGTGGGTGGCGCGACGCCGAACACCTCGGCCGCGTAGACGACGTCGAACGAGAGGCCGTGCGCGCTGAGCCAGCTTCGGGCGCCGCCCCACTCGGTGGTGAGGTGGTCTCCGTGCGCCCAGTCTGGTGGCTCCTCGTCGGCCTCGTCGGCTCCGCCATCGGCCGGCGCTTCGACTCCTGCATCGACCTGCGCCTCGCCTGCGTCGACCAGCTGCACGGCCTCGACGACGCCATCGGCTGGCGTCACGTCGACCGGCTGCGCCAGCACTGCCATCACGACCAACAGGTGCATCACACGCCCGAGATGAAGAAGAGGAAGATGCCAGCCACCAGAATCGGGAACGCGATGCGCGCGGTCTTGTCGGCCTTCAGCGCGCGCTCCGGGTGGCCGCTGGCGTCGAGCTTGAACGACAAGAAGGTCTGCCCGAGCGTCAGCAACAAGAGCATGTACGTCGCGATGAAGAACTTGTCTGAGAGCACGAGGTAGCCAATCTCGGGCATGTTCTGGGTGACGGCCACGTTGTACGCCATGCACGAGAGCAGCGCCGTCATCGCCACCGACGCCGCCGTGTCGAGCTGGTCGGGCGGCAGGAAGAACACCAGGTACGCCATCGCGAGGATGATGAGCAGGGGGATGAGGATCTTGAAGGCGTAGCTCCAATACTCGCGCTCGAACGACGGCTCGATGGCGAAGCGCGTGTAGCGGGTGCCAGACTTCACCTTGCTCGGGTCGCCGAAGTCGGTCGGGTAGCTGCCCTCGAACACGCGGCGGTGCACGGTGAGAAAGAAGTAGTCGGGCACGAAGAGCGTCGGAGACAAGCCCCAGCGGTCTTCGGGCCCACCCGAGCGCTCGTAGCTGGCGCGGTCATCGACGAACTGCACCTCGTCGACCTCGAGCGACGTGCTCTCGAGCGTGATGGGCAGCGTCTGTTTGTCGAAGGGGTAGTTGCGCAGGTCGGGCACGAAGAAGAAGGTGCCGGTGACGCGGTAGCAGAGGTACTTCTCGGCGCCGACGAGCTTGTCGTCGATGAGCTCTTTCGAGTCGAACTTGCCGTTGACGGGCTCGAGGTTGCTGACGGCGGCGATGCGCGCCTCGTCCATGCCGTCGGCCTTGAAGCGCAGCCAGACGTAGAAGTCGGCGGTGAAGCTCTGCGCACGAACGTCGACGCTGCGCAGGTCGACGACGTGCACGCCGATGAAGACCTTCACGGGCTCTTTGGGTGGGTCAGCCAGGCAGACGGAGGCTGAGAGCACCGCGGCCACGGTGGCGAGTCGTCGGAGCAGGAGGAGCACGGGGGAGCAGCAGCCCACCCCACGTTCGCCACGGTCGCAACGGTTTCGACGAGTCATGGTGCAGAGGGTGCCGGGCGGGCGCGAGTCGCACGACCGGCCAGGTGTGTTCGGGTTGGGCCCGTCTCCATCGCCACCTGTCGAGCTCCAGCGCCAAGTCCGTCAGGCGCCGCTCGCGTCGATGTTCGACGGCAGGTGCTCTCGGCCTCCCCAGTTCCCGGAAGCCTGCGTGGCCTGCGAATCACCGCTGGCGGCGAAGAAACTGGTTCCACAGCGTCTGGCTTCGACGTGCGGCGAGACCGGGGGCAGTGCTCTGGAAGGGAGGAGCGCGAGCGTCGCCTCGAGCGTGTTCCACTCGCAGAGCTCGAGCAGGGTGCGCGCGGCGCCGTCGCAGTCACCAGCCGCGTCGAACACGCAGACGTACCCGTCGTCACCGTCGGTGGTTGTGTGCAGGACGAAGAAGTCGCCATGCGCATCGCTGCGCGAGATGACGCGCGTCGAACCGGCGGCGGCGTCGTCGTACCGCCGCTTCAGGTGCACCAGGGCCGCTGCGACTGGCGGCGGGAGCGAGGCGTGGGCGGTGTGCGGGAGTGGCTCTCCCAGGGCGCCGCTCTCGAAGTCTTCACCCTCGAGCATCGCCTCGCCGCGGAGCTGCAGGTCGTGGGCGAGCAGCCGTTCGATGAGGGCACGTCGGTCGTGGCTTCTCGAGCTGGGCATCTCAGTCACTCGACGTCATCGAGCCACTTCGCGAGGGCGAGCTCGGAGCGGGTGTCGAGCTCGGCGAACTTGAGGTGCACGTGGCGCACGGCGGTGCGGGCGGCGCGCGCTTCGGTCACGGTGCCCGGCAGCTGGAGCTTCGTCTTGCCGACGCGCAGCTCGACCAGCAGGGCCTCGGTGTGTGGCGCTCCCGGCAGGATGAACGACGCGCCGCCGAGGCCGAGCTCTCCGTCGACTTCGTGTCGGGTGGCGCCGTCTCTGACGACGAAGCTGGCCTTCTTGCGGAGCGAGTCGCGGCGGTCGCCCTGACGGCGCTCCTTCTTGCGTTCGAGCGGCTCGGGCACGGCGGGGTTGCTGCGACGGTTGGTCTTGCGGCGTTCCGGCATGGCGGGCCCACGGTGCCAGAGTCGGCCGGTCGTCGCAGCAGTCTCGGTGGTGGGGAGCCGTGGTGGTTTCCGTCGTGGTCGCGGAGCGGCGGGGCGAGCACGAGTTCAACCACCCCGGTGGTGGTTCCCTTTGTGGCCGCGGCGTTGGGGCGACCCGACGATGCTGGTTACGCACGCCAGCTGCCCAGCGCTCCCTTGAGGTGCCGATTGCTCGCCTGGCGTGAGCACGCCGCCGCCACGCCCCGGCAAAGACCCGTACGCCGTTTCAGTCTCGGGTGGACCGCATGGCGCTGCGCCCCTTCATCAGCAGGGACACCCGAATCAGCCTCCGTCCCTCGCGCCCGCGTCGGCGCCACCATCGAGTGCACCTCCGTCAGTGCCTGCGTCGAGTGCCACGCATCGATTGGCGACGCACGTGGTGCTGGCGCTGCAGATCCCGCACTGCTCACTCCCGACGCCTTCGATGCACCGGAAACCACATTCGCACGGGTCGGGCGGACGGATGCCGAAGCACTCCCAGCCCGTCGAGCACCTTCCCTGGTCGCAGGCCGGGCACGTGAAACAGCTCTGGCCGCCGCGTCCACACTGGTCCCTGCTGGTCTGCGCCAGCGGCACGCAGGCTCCGGTCTCGGTGGAGCAGCCATCGCAACCCGCGTCGGGAGCGGACCCGCCGGGCGTGGTGCCAGAGCACGACAGCATCACCATGGCGGCGGCACAGCCCGTCATCATGCCCAGCGCCCTGATCAACGTCTTCACGTCCCCTCCACGATGTGAGACCGCACGTTGGACACGCAAACTTCGATTGCTGGGACACCAAGGTCTCCGTGCGAGGTGCGGATTCCGCCCCTGAAATGACACTCGTTGCGCCCGCTGGCGGTGGCGTGCGCTCCCTGTTACTCGCCCGACGGCATGGAGCGGGGCTGGCTCAAAGAGGTGCTCACCGACGTCGTGCGACAGCACACGCCCGACGTGACCAGCCAGTCGTACCGCGACGCCGTCACGCTCCCAGCTGGCCCTGCGCGAGCGCGCCGCTACCTGCGTGGCATCTTGCGTGAGTCGGGGCTGCTCTACGGAACGCCGTCGCTGCCCGACACCACGAAGGCCGGCACGCTCGCGAAGCCGTCGGGCCCCGAAGAGCAGCTCTTTCTTGCCGTGCTCCGCACCTCCTGTCGCATCGCGCTCGACGTCGCGGTGCACATCGACGCTCCACCGGGCCCGCGCGCCGAGCAGCTGCTCGGTCAGCTCGCTGCGTGGAGCCACCGCGTCGACGACGCAGAAGACCTTCACAAGCGCATCGAGCGCCTGCACAAGGTGTGGCCGCTACCGGCGAAGGTGTGGAGCCGCCTCGAAGAAGCGCTCGAGCAGCGCGCGCTCTCACTCGCCGCCGACCCGTACTACGGGCTCGTGCTGCACAACGGCGCCATGTTCGCCGACGCGACCAACTTCGGCCGCATCGCCATCGCGTGGTTCCGCCGCTCCCGTTTTCCCCGCGGGGAGCTCGAGCGGCTCAACGCCTTCGCCGACCAACAGAAGGCGCTGCTCGTGCAGGTGCTCATCGGGCTCGTCTCGGCCGAGCGCAAGCCCAGCTTTCCGGTGCGGCGCGCCATCATTCGGCAGATCGACGACCTGCACCTGCCCGAGCCGCTCGCCGACTCCACGCGCGACTACGCCCGCAAGGCCTTCGAGCGCGCGCCCTCGATGAAGAAGGTGCTCGCCGGCGTGCGCAGCAAAGACATGAAGCGCTTCCTCGTCGACCAGACGCTGCTCGCCAGCATCGTCGACGGCCGCCGCAGCGCCGAGGAGCTGGCGTGGACGAAGGCGCTCGCAGCGCGGCTCGGCTTCACGCCCGACGAGGTGAAGCACAGCGAGCTCACCCTCGCCGAGTTCTACGCGAAGCACCGCAACGTGATGGACGTGTTCACGCTCTCGACGGGCGCCGACGTGATGGGTGAAGAGCTCGTCGACTCCATCGCGACGCAGGTGCGCAAGAACTCGCGCCGCCTGTGGCAGGAGATTCGTGAGACCGGAGAGCTCTCGGTGCTGCTCGCGCGCGCCGCGCGTGGCCAGAAGCTGACCGCCGACGAGAAGCGCGCGATGCGGG
>JAEUJR010000064.1 GCA_016793585.1 Archangium sp. | reverse complement strand
GCGCGCAACGCGTACGACAGCTGCAGGAAGTACCGAATCGCCTGCGGCACGGGAATGCCCTTGCCGCCCGACGCCTCGAGCTTCTCGCGCAGGCTGCCCTTGCAGAGCTCCATCACGAAGTACGGGCGCGCCTGGTCGGTGTTCTGGTCGAGCACCTGAATGATGCTGGGGTGACGAACCTGCGCCTGCGCGCACAGCTCCTTCTTGAGGCGCTTGATGACCTCACCGCGCTGCAGGAACGAGAAGTAACCGAAGATGTCCTTCAGCTCCTTCACGCACACGTCGAGGCCGAGCGCGTTGTGCTTGCCCTTGTAGACGGTGCCGAGCGGGCCCGAGCCGATGGCGTCGAACTTCTGGTAGCGCAGGTCGAGGTCCTGGCCCTTGCCTCCGCCGCTCGCGATGCCAGAGGGACTCGACACTTGATTGAGTTGCATGGGCTGGGGCTGCACCGCGACGGCGGCCGTGAGGGGAAGGGGAGCGGGCGCGAACCCACGCTGCGGCTGCACCTCGGGCGCGGTGACGTGCGGCATCGAGGGCGGCGAGAAGTCTTCGGGCTGGGGCGGCTTGCGGCCACCGCCACGGGGCGGAGGAGGAGGCATGGCTTTGGGTTCCTCGAGAATGAGATCGGTCGCGGGAGGAGGCGGCGGCGCTTCGGGCGGCTGCATCATCGTCGAGTCGCCGCCGTCGGACTCGGAGTCAGCGGTGATCTGATCAGCGAAGAACTCGCCGACCTCACCGGTGAACTTGTCGAGATAGTCACCACCGACGACACGCTCGCCCTGATCAGTGAGCTTGAGCTGCGCCTCGCGGTCCATCGCGATGTAGTGGAACTTGCGGAGGAAGAAGAAGTAGCTGTCGAACTCGAGGCTGACGCTGCTTTCGAGCGCCGTCTTGACGTCCGCGAGCTTGTTCGAGCGGCCGAGGCGGCCGTTCTCCTTCAGGCTCTTCAGAATGAAGAGCGCGTCTCCGCTGACCTTGTCTCTCGTCATGGCCTGCGACATGGGTTCTTTCGTCAGGTGATGCGCAGCAACTGCTTCACGGTGTCCATCACGTCGGCGAAGCGCACCGGCTTCTTGAGGTAGCTCGTCACGCCCAGCTTCATGGCGCGGTCCTTCGCGTCTTGCCCGCCAGCCGAGATCGCGACGACCGGCAGCGACTTGAGCGCAGGCTCGGAGCGGATCTTCTCGATCAGCTGAAACCCGTCCATCACGGGCATGTAGAGGTCGGTCATCACGAGGTGAAACGGGGAGTCGGTCAGCAACGTCATCGCCGCGTGGCCGTCGGCCGCGAAGTGCACCTCGAGCGGCGTGGTGCCCTTGAGCTCGTTCGCCGCCAGCTTCTTCAGCACGTAGCTGTACATCTCGATGATGTGCGGGTTGTCTTCGACGATGAGCACACGGTACCCGGACGGGCTCGTGCCGTTCGCCGTCTGGCTCTGTTCCTGACCCACGCTCAAAGTGAGAACCCCGTCACGTCACTCGCCAACCAAGGAAGAGCCCGAGGCCACACCGCTTCGGGCGTCACGTCAACTTCATTGAGGGGCGAGCGCGCTGATTCCATTCAGGTTCCGACGATTCGCTGACGGAGTGCTACAGGTGCGCCCATGCGCATGTGGGTTCTGGCGGCACTCCTCGGCGTCACGGCGTGCACCTGCGACGAGAAGAAGGAGTCGCCAGTGGTTGCTCCGGTCGCGCCCGTGAGGGTGGCTGAGCCGTCGCCGCCCGCGCCGGCACAGGTGGTGGCGACGTGGCAGCAGCAGGTGCTCACCCCGACCCGCATGGAGCTCGGTGCCCGCATCGACTACGGCCCGAGCGTTTCGCCCATCACCGTGCAGCTCGAGCTGCCACCAGGCCTTCAGGTGAAACGAGGCCGCACCTTCTTCACGCTCGACCCGACGACGGAGACGAAATCACACCTCGAGCTGCTCTCGTTTGCGTCCGAAGCGCTCCCCGTTCAGGATCTGGTGCTGGTGGTGACGGGGCCGGGCGTCACCGTGCGTGAGGCGTACAAGTTCGGGCGACGGTGAGCCGAACGCGCCCAGGTCTCGGACGGGCCGTGTGCGCCACCCGCCGTACTCGATGGTGGTTCGGTGAGCTGCCCCAGCGGTCAATCGTGGAAGGGCCGCGACTGCGCGGGCTCCGACGCCGGCGTACGCTCGTGCTTCGGCCGAACGCTGGCCACGTGCGCGTCGGGCTGCTGGTACCCGACTGGCCTCTGCCTGGCCGACGGCGGAACGCCCTGAGCATCACTTTCTGATCGCGCGGCGGTGATCAGAACTGCTCGTCGACACCAGGGTTTTCGTTGACGCGGCGGGTGCACGCTTCTACGAACCCGCCGCCATGTCGGAGCCCCTCTTCACGCCCGCAGAGCAGAAACGATTCGATGATGGAATCGCCCAGCTGCTCTCTCACTACCCGAACGACCGCAAGAGCGCCGCGATGTTGCCGGCGCTGCGGCTCCTCCAGAGCATCAAGACCTGGTGCCCGCCCGAGGGCATGAAGCTCGTCGCCGAGCGCCTCGAGACCACGGTCGCGCACTGCTACGAGGTCGCGACGTTCTACGTGATGTTCCACACCGAGAAGCCGGGCAAGTACGTCATCGACGTCTGCACGAACCTCTCGTGTGCGCTGCGCGGCGCCGAGGGCATGCTCAAGTACCTCGAGCAGAAGCTCAACACGCACGCCGGCACCAACGGCGAGAAGGTCTTCCTGCGTGAGACCGAGTGTCTCGCCAGCTGCGGCACCGCCCCGTGCATGCAGATCAACGAGGACCACCACGAGAACCTCACCAAAGAGAAGGTCGACCGCCTTCTGGAGAAGTTGACATGAGCGTGCTCACCGAGAAGGTCATGACGCGTGACTGGGGCAAGCCCGGTCAGAACACGCTCAAGGGCTACAAGGAGCGCGGCGGCTATCAACAGCTCAAGCGCGTGCTCGATTCGATGCAGCCCGCGCAGATCACCGACGAGGTGAAGAAGTCGAACCTGCGCGGCCGAGGCGGCGCCGGCTTCCCCACGGGGCTCAAGTGGAGCTTCGTGCCCTCACTCGAGAAGAACACCAAGCCGCGCTACCTCGCCATCAACGCCGACGAGTCAGAGCCGGGCACCGCGAAAGACCGGTTCATTCTCGAGAACGACCCGCACATGCTCCTCGAGGGCATCGGCATCGCCTGCTACGCGCTGGGCGCGCACAGTTGCTACATCTACGCGCGCGGCGAGTTCAAATACCCCTCGAGCGTGCTCGACGCCGCCATCGCCGAGGCCTACGCCGACGGCATCTTCGGCAAGAAGCTGATGGGCAAGGACTTCGAGCTGAACGTCGTGCAGGTGCGCGGCGCCGGCGCGTACATCTGCGGTGAAGAGACCGCGCTGCTCGAGTCGCTCGAAGGCAAGAAGGGCTGGCCCCGCCTCAAGCCGCCGTTCCCCGCGGTCGTCGGCCTCTTCGGCTGCCCCACGGTGGTGAACAACGTCGAGACCATCGCCGCGCTGCCCCGCATCTTCGAGAAGGGCGCCGACTGGTTC
>JAEUJR010000057.1 GCA_016793585.1 Archangium sp. | reverse complement strand
AGCGCGACATCAGAGCCGCCTGCACCCATGGCGATGCCGACGGTCGCGTTGGCCATCGCAGGGGCGTCATTCACGCCGTCGCCCACCATCGCGACCTTGCTCTGGGACCGTGCCAGCTCCGCGATGGCCGCGACCTTCTGCTCCGGAAGCAGGTCGCCACGGGCGGTTCGAATACCGACATGCTTCGCGACAGCGTCCGCTACGCGCTGGTTGTCACCGGTCAACATGATGGTCTGCTCGATGCCGAGGGCGTGCAGTTGCGCCACGACTGCAGCTGCACTCTCGCGTGGGGTATCCATCACGCCGAGCACCCCGAGGAAGCGTTGCCCCGAACGGACCACCATGACCGTGCGCCCATCGCCCTGCAGCTTGCTCACGGCGGCAGTCACGCTCTGAGGGAGAACGCCGTCGCGAGTGAAGAGACCGGGCTTGCCGATAGACACCTCCGCGCCAGCGACGGTGGCGCGCACCCCGTAGCCGACGACAGCCTCGACGCTCGACGCCTCGAACGTCGGCAAGGGGGAGCGCCATGTGCGCGCGCCCTCCACAATCGCGCTCGCGAGTGGATGGTCGGACTGCTTCTCGACACAGACTGCGACCGCGAGCAGTTCCTCCTCGGAAGCGCCATCGACCGCGACGACGTCGGTGAGTCGCGGCTTTCCTTCCGTGAGCGTTCCCGTCTTGTCGAACGCAATCGCGCGAACGAGCCCGAGCGACTCGAGATGGGAGCCGCCCTTGACGAGCACGCCAGCACGCGCCGCACGAGCGACACCCGCCAGGACCGCGCTCGGTGTCGCGATGGCGAGCGCGCACGGGCTCGCGGCGACGAGTACAGCCATGGCACGGTAGAAACTCTGCGAGAAGGGCTCGTCGACGACGACCCAGGCGAAGAGAAGGGCACCGACGCCAACAAGGATGATGGGCACGAAGACCCGCTCGAAGCGCTCGGTGAACTGCTGCGTGGGCGACTTCTGGGTCTCGGCTTCGGCGACCATCTTCACGACCCGCGCGAGCGTGCTGTCGCTGGCGGCCTTCGTCACCACAGCGGTGAGCGCGGACGTCCCGTTGATGGTGCCAGCGAACAGGCGGTGCTCAGCACTGAGCGATTCGGGAGCGGCGAACGCGGCGCCAAGGTCGGCGACAGCTCTCTTATCGACGGGGACGCTCTCGCCCGTGATGGGCGCCTGATTCACGCTGCTCGAGCCCGCGCAGACGAACCCGTCGGCGGGGATGCGCGTGTTGGGCTTTACCAGGATGCGGTCTCCAACGACGAGCTCGGCCACTGCCACCTCCTCCTCGCGACCGGCGTCGTCGATGCGCAGCGCCCTGTCCGGGACGAGCTTCGCCAGGGCGCCGATGGCGTTCCTCGCCCGACGCATCGCGTAGCCCTCGAGCCCGTGTCCCAGAGTGAAGAGGAAGAGGAGGAGAGCGCCTTCGAACCACTCTCCGAGGATGGCTGCACCCACGGCGGCGAGCAGCATGAGGAAGTCGATCTCGAACTTGCGCGCCCGGAGGGCGACGATGGCTTCCCTGAAGGTGAACCAGGACCCGAGGGCGTACGCGAGCACGAAGAGCGTGGTGGTGACGACCGCTGCCACACCGGCCCTCTCAAGGCTCCAGCCAATGGCGGTCAGCGCACCACAGGCAAGGCTGAAGATGAGCTCCGTCCGCTCTCCGAAGGGGCCGCCGTGCTCGTGCTCGTGGTCGTCGTGCTCCGTCGCCGCCGCTGCGGGCGCCGCCGACTCGGTGTACGAGGCGATGCCGGCCTTCGACGCAACACGGAGGAGCGTCTCGCGATTCGTCTTCGTCGGGTCGAACTCGACGAAGAGGCGCCGGGAGCCAAAGGCGACTGAGGCGTGGAGCACCCCCGGCTGACGAACAAGCAGCCCCTCGACGAGTCGGGCCTGTCGCTCGTGGCGCAACCCGACGGCCGGGGTCGAGAGGTGCGCATAGCGCCCCCTCAGCGCCGCGCCGGCGGCCTCGACGAGCGACTCGAGGTCGCTGAGTCGCACCGAAGACGGCTCGTAGTGAAGGCAGAGCTTTGGGTGGGTGGCGTCATCGACGTCGATGTGCGCGGACTTCACGCCGGGAAGCCCAGAGACGGAAGCGAGCAGGCGCTTCGTGCACGCCGCACATTGGGCGGCGTCGCTTGGCAAGACGACGTCCAACTCGACCTTTCGCTTGCTCATGTCGGCTCCTGGGTGGGCTCGGGCGGGGCAGTCGCGGCCTTCGCTCGACCAAGCCACGTGTAGATGGCCGGCAGTACGAACAGCGTCAGCAGCGTCGCCGACACCAACCCTCCGATGACAACAGTGGCCAGCGGGCGCTGCACCTCGGCCCCGGGCGCCGTGGAGAGCGCCATGGGAATGAAGCCGAGCGACGCCACCAACGCCGTCATGAGGACAGGGCGCAGGCGCCCCTCCGCTGCTTGCTTCATGGCTTCGAAGCGCGAGAGCCCCTTGACCTCGAGGTCACGCGCGAAGGAGACGAGGACGAGCCCGTTGAGGACGGCGACCCCGAAGAGCGCGATGAAGCCCACGCCCGCAGAGATGGAGAAGGGGATGTTGCGCAGCCACAGCGCGATGACGCCGCCGACGATGGCGAAGGGCACATTGAGGAAGATGAGCAGCCCCTCTTTCATCGAGTGAAACGTCAGCCACAGCAGAAAAAGAATCAGCGCAAGGGCAAGCGGGACGACGATGGTGAGGCGCTCCTTCGCGTCGAGGTAGTTCTCGAATTGGCCGCCCCACTCGGCGCGGTAGCCGACGGGGAGCGCGATGCCAGCCGTTGCGGACTGGGCCTCTTTCACGACTGAGAGCAAGTCGCGCCCTCGAACGTTGAACTCCACCGTGACGCGGCGCGACTGCCGTTCGCGGCTCACCTGCGCCGGGCCTGTCTTGAACTCCACGTCAGCCACGTCTCCGAGCGGCACCACCTGTCCGGTGACAGAGTGCAGCGGGAGCGCCCTGAGCGGCTCGAGGTCGCCCGTGAAGGGGTAGGCAGCCTTGACGATGATTCCGAAGCGGCGCTCGCCTTCGAGGACGTCGCCGACGCGGTGGCCGACCGCGAGGGTCTCGGTCAGTTGGTTGACGTCTTCGACGGTGAGGCCGTACCGCGCCAGTCGGTTTCTGTCTGGCGTGATGCGGAGGTAGCGCAGCCCCTCCACCTGCTCGACGCGCACGTCGACTGCGCCCGGCACCCGCCGGAGCAACGCCGCGTACGCTTCGCCCTGTTTGGCGAGCTCTGACAAGTCTGGCCCGTACAGGAGAACTCCGACGTCAGAGCGAATGCCGGCGACGAGCTCATTGGTGCGCATCTGAATGGGCTGCGAGACGGCGCCACCAATCTCGGGTGAGGCCTCCAGCACCTCGGCGGCTTCTTTGGCGATGTCGGCCTTGGTGACGCCAGTCCTCCACGCATCTCTCGGCTTGAGCTGAATGTAGACGTCGGACTGCTCGAGGCTCATCGGGTCGGTCGCCACCTCCGGCGCACCCGTGCGCGCGACCACCTGCTCAACCTCCGGAATCTGGAGGAGTCCCTTTTGGAGGTTGACGTCTGTACGGACCGACTCCGTCAACGCCGCGCCCGTGAGGCGTCGCGCCTCGATGAGCAGGTCCCCTTCGTCCAACTGCGGAATGAACTCGGCCCCCAACCGCGTGAAAAGGCCGACCGAGACGGCGAGCAACATCACGCCCAGCCCAACGGTGAGTCTGCGGCGCCCCATCGCCTTCTGGAAGAGCGGAACATAGAGCGCGTGGGCCTTGCGCAGGAGCCACGTCTCCTTGTGGTGGCCGGCGGGCTTGACGAGCAAACTCGTGAGGACAGGCACGACGGTGAGCGAGAGCACGAACGCTCCTGCGAGGGCGAGCAGCACGGTCGTCGCCATCGGACGGAAGAGCTTCCCCTCGATGCCGACCAGGGCGAGGATCGGCAGGTAGACGATGGCGATGATGGCTTCGCCGAAGACGCTCGCGGCCCGCACCTCCATTGTCGCCTTTTCCACCACGTCGACGCGCTCTGCGTCCGACAGCGGAGGAGCGCCTGTTTGTCGCTCGGCGAGTCGTCTCACTGCGTTCTCCACGATGATGACCGCGCCGTCGACGAGCAGCCCGAAGTCGATGGCGCCGAGGCTCATCAGGTTGCCCGACATGCCCAGCGCATTCATCGCGGTGACAGCGAAGAGAAGCGACAGGGGAATCGTGATGGCAACCACCAGGCCAGCACGCAAGTCTCCGAGAAGGATGAGCAGGACGAAGATGACGAGCAGCGCGCCTTCGAGGAGGTTCTTCCCAACCGTCTGGATGGTGCGTGTCACCATCGTCGAGCGGTCATAGAACGGCTCGATGGTGGTGCCGGGCGGAAGCGCAGGTGTGATGGCCGCCAGTTTCGCCTTCACCGCTTCGGTGACGGTGCGCGAGTTCTCGCCCATCAACATGAGCGCCACGCCGACGACGACTTCGCCCTCGCCATTCCTCGACGCGGCGCCGCGCCTCATTCGAGGGCCGAACTTCACCTCTCCGACGGTGGCGATGGTGATGGGGACGCCCTGCGGCGTGGCGCCGATGACGACACGGCTCAAGTCGTCCAGCCCCTTCACGAGGCCATCGCTGCCGATGACGAAGTACTCCCGGTTGTGCTCGATGTAGCCACCACCCGCGTTGGCGTTCGCTTTGTTGAGGGCCGCAACGACCTGCGCGATGGAGACTCCCGTGGCCTGCAGGCGTCCGGGGTCCAGCATCACCTGGTACTGCCGCTCCTCGCCCCCGAAGCTGTTGACCTCGACGATGCCCGGTACCATTCGGAGCTGAGGGGCGATGAACCAGTCGAGCTGCTCCTCCAGCTCCATCAGCGTCAGCTTGTCGTTCTTGACGACGAATTGAAAAATCTCTCCGAGGCCCGTGGTGATGGGCCCCATCTCAGGCTTGCCGTATTGCGACGGCACCGCTTCTTGCGCTTCCCGCATGCGCTCGCTGACGAGCTGGCGCGCCCAGTAGATGTCGGTGCCGTCGTGGAAGACGACCGTGACAACGGACACTCCGTACTTCGAGATGGAGCGCACCTCGGTGGACTTGGGCAGCCCAGCCATCGCGCGCTCGACTGGCACCGTGACGTACTGCTCGACCTCCACGGGCGAGAGGGCAGGCGCGGCGGTGATGACTTGCACCTGAATGTTGGTGACGTCGGGCACCGCGTCGATGGGGAGTTGCAGGGCGGCGCGAAGGCCGACCGCGACGAAGAGCACCGTCGCGATGAGGACGACAGCGCGGTTCTGCAGCGACCACCGCACGACGGCCGAGAGGAGATTGAGCATTACTCGTCCTCCGCGAGCGTGGATTTGAGGAGGAGACTCTTGAGCGTGAAGCCGCCCTTCGACACCACCTGCTCGCCCTCTGAGACGCCGGAGAGCAACAGCACGTCGTCCATCGCGGAGTCGCCCACTGTCACGTCGTGGACGACGAAATCGCCGTCCTTTTGCTGCACGAAGACGACGCGCTTCCCGGCCACCTCGAGGACTGCATCGCGGGGGACGACGAGGCCGGTGACCTGCTTGCCCGGCTCTCCGATGTCGACGTGCGCGCGCCCGAAGAGCCCCAGGCGAAGCTGGCCAGACTCGTTCGCCACGCGAATGCGCGCCGTCAGCGTGCGCGCCATCGGGTCAATCTGCTGACTGACGTAGTCGACGATGCCGTGGAAATGGCCGCCTGGAAACGCGTTCAGCTCGACCTCGGCGCTCGTCCCGACGCGGAGTCGAGCGAGGTCCTTCTCAAAGACGCGGCCGAGAAACCACACCTCGGAGAGGTCGACGATGGTGGCCAGCACGGCGTCGGTCCCGATGGGTTGACCCACGATGGCGTCACGCGACACGACGACACCGCTGATGGGTGCGCGCAGGGCGACGAGGAACCCGCCCGACTCGGCGTTGACGCCAATAGCCGTGAGCTGTTCTCCGAGCGCGCGTGCTTCGGCCTCCTGAGCGCGAGCGTCAGCCTGGGCGTCGACAAGCGCTTGCTCTGCCCCGAGCCCGCTCGCCTTGAGCGCCTCGAGTCGCTCGGCGTTCTGTCGTGACGCCCTCGCGCGGGAGGTGGCGGCGGCGTACGCCCCACGCAGGCGACCGACATCGGGCACGCGCACCGTCGCCAGTACTTCGCCTCGCTTCACGACTGCGCCCTCGTTGAAGAGGACCTGCTCCAGTCGCCCCGAGATGGCCGACGAGAGCCGTGCCGTCCTGTCGGGCTCTGCGATGATTTCTCCCGTCAGCGTCAGCGTCGAGGGAAGCGCAGCCCGGCGCACTGGCACGGTCTGGATTCCCGCTTGCGAGGCCTTCTCGGCATCAAGCGTCACCTGGTTCGGCAGCTCGGCGTGGGCTTCCTCGTCGCGGTGCGGCTGCTCTGCTTCGGGCGCGGGCGGTGATTCCTTGCATCCGGTGACGGCGAAGAGGAGGGCGAGGCAGGAGAGACGAAGTGCTTTCACAGGTCACCTTCGAGAGAGAGGCCACTCGCGCGCGCGGCGCGAACGGAGGCCAGACAAGCCGCCTCGCGCATGGCGAGTTCGGATTGAAGCATTTCAACCAGAGACTGTTGTGTGACGAGGGCTTCACGCACTGTGAGTCGGCCCGCGCTCAGTTGGGTTGAGAGGGCCTGCAATGCGCTGGTGGCGCCGACAAGCCGCTCCGAGGAGAACAAGGCTCGCTTCTCCACCGCAGCAAGCACGTCGCTCTCGGCGAGCGCACGCTCGGTCGTCAGCCTGCGCAGCATTCCTTCCAGCTCGGCCTGCACGCGCTCCTCTGCAGCCAGGGCTTCCTCAATCTCGCCGGCCTTCGTTCGCCCGACGGGCTGTGGGAGTGGAATCGGCAACCCCACACCCACGCCGAACACGCGCTCGTTAAATCCATCGTTCTGCGCGAACAGTGTCACCGTAGGGTTCGGCGCGCGGCTGCGACGCAACAGCGCGACGCGTCGGCTCGAGGCTGACTTGAGCGACTCGAGTGCCTTCAGCTCTGGCCGTGTCTGTGGCGCAGCGTCCGTGCGCAGCGGCTCCAGTCCCGGACCCGTCATCAACTCGACGCGCTGGCCGGTGAGCGACTGCAGTTTGAGCAGTGAGCCTCGCGCCGCCCGCTCGGCCTCAACCCTGCGCTCGCTCACCCCCACCCAGGCCGCGTCCGCTGCGGCGGCGTCGACGGGTGACGCAAGGCCGTTCGACGCCATGCCTCTGGCCGTGCGCGCCACCTCTCCGGTCGCCTTCTCGAGCTGCACAGAGAGCTTGATGCGCTCCCTCGCAGCAATGGTCTCGAACCAGGCCACCCACAGCTGCTCGGCCAACTCGGCGCGAACGACGAGCATCTGGGCGTCGGCCGCGCGAAGCTCGTCGTCGGCGACTTCGACTCGCAGCACGCTCTGACCAGCGACTTCGAGCTCCTGCGCGAGAGTAACGGACCAATTGGTTGCTCGCGCGTCGGCGCTCACCCGAGAACCGAGGCTGGCCGCGACGGTCGGATTCGAGGGGAGAAAGGGCCGTGCCGCCTCGCGGCGCGCCGCTGAGGCGTGAAGGCTCGCGAGCTCAGCCGCGAGGGTGGGGCTGTTGTTCAAGCCACACGAGATGAGAGTGCTTCGGGACAAGGCTTCGGTACAGACGGGCTCAGCGGCTCGCGCGCCGAACGACAGCGTGACGAGCATGAGCGCCGAGAAGCGCGGGCACACGCCACGCGCGACGGCTGATTTCATGGAATGACTCCGGAAGAGGGACGAAGACGGCGCTCAAAGCGCCTGACACTGCTTCTTCGTCAGCTCACCGGGGGGCGGAACGGCGGGTCGAGCGTGGTGCTGCTGGGGGGGATGATGGCGGTCGTCGAGACCAGCTGCACCGTTGCGACCGCGGGAACCTCATGGCTATTCGAGTTGAGCGCGATGCTTCGAACGCCACAGGGGCAATGCGCACACTGCTGGGAGCAGGGGGCGCCGGATTCGTCACAGTCGTCCGCGCAACACGCGGCACCCGTCAACCACATCGAAACGTCGGTGAAGGCGTCCTGCACAGCGGGGGAAGCGAACGCGAGTGCCAAGACGATGAGCCAGCGAGCGATTGGCGACCGCGCTCTGTTGGCGTTGGTTGGCACTGCCGGAACAATGCTCCAGACCCGTGGCCAGTTTCAACAGAATCTTGCGGGTGGAAACGACGCTTACGTTTCAGGGGTGGGCGCTTCTGGCCGCTGGCTCCGATACCCAACCCAGTGCACGAATTCTCGGAGACCCCATGGCCACGGTAAGCGTCCGGCGCGGTGACACGATGTACGGCATCGCGAAGCGGCGAGGCATCGACCTTGCGCGGCTCCGCGCAGCCAACCCGAAGGTCAACCCGCGAACCCTGAAGGTGGGGCAGCGGCTTCAGCTGCCTGGAAGTCGCGACAGCTTCGACGCGGCTCCGGCTCGACACTCGGGGGCCCGTCCTGCGGCCGCGAGGGCACGACATGCCTCGCGAACCCAGCCTCAAGCTGTGGGTTCGCGTTCTTCGCAGCGCGTGCCCTACGCCAACGGACGAATCCCGAGCAGCGCGCTGACCAGCGTGGGCGGCGGCCACAAGATGTACGGAGACGCCGCTCGAGCCTTCACCCAGATGCGGGATGCCGCTCGCCGTGACGGCGTGAACATCAAGTTGACCGATAGCTACCGCACCTACGCGGCACAGGTCG
>JAEUJR010000032.1 GCA_016793585.1 Archangium sp. | reverse complement strand
GGTGTGGGAGACGCCCCCGCTGGCCGTCGCGACCATCGGTCTCGTGGCCGATCTGAACGGCGACGGCGCGAAAGAGCTCGTCGTCACGGGCGAGAACGCGTTTCTCGGTCTCTTCGACGTGCGCACCGGGGCGCTGCGGTGGCGCATGGCGCCGGGCACCTTCGGTACCATCGTCGGAGCCGTTCGCCTCGCCGATCTCGATGGTGACGGGCTCGACGATCTGTACGCGGCCGACAACGCCTGCGGCAGCGTGAATGGCAAGCCGCGCGCCATGGCCTGGCACTTCGCGAACGGCTTCGGGCCCGAGATCGACGACGGCAGCCGCCGGCTGTGGGAGCTGCCGGCGAACCGCGAGTACTACTGCGGCGCGGCCGACGTGGTGGGCGACCTCGACGGAGACGGCCAGCCCGAGGTGCTCGCCTTCGCCGTTCGCCGCGTGTACGCCTACGACGGGCGAACCGGGGCTGCGCTCGCGTCTGGAGCGACCGACCCCGGCTACGACATCGGCTTTCCAATTCCATATGGCGTCATGCGCACCGAGCTCGCGCAGCTGAGCGGTGGTCGAAAGGCCGTGATCGCCGCGACGAACAACTCCTACGACGCGACGATCAATTCCCGCGCGCTCTTCGTGATGACGTTCGATCGGTCTCGGGCGGTCGCCGATCGCCTCAAGCTGGAGTGGAAGCGCGGGGTGGTCGACCTCGCGACCGATCGGCATCAGTTCCCGCTTCGGCTGAGCAGCGACCTCGACGGTGACGGAACGCCAGAGGTGATCTCGACCTTCCTCGAAGCAGGGCGCACCAGCTCGTACGTCTTCGACGTGCTGACTGGCGCGGTGAAGTCCCGCGTCGACGACGAACAGCTCGTGGCGGTGCTCCAGCTCTCGCCGACGGAGCGGCCCACGCTGGTGACGAGCGGGTCGAGCGGCATTCGCGGCTATCGCTTCACGAGTCTCTCAGCGGCGTTTCCGACGCCGGTGTTCGCGCTGCCGGCGGGGCAGGTGCTGACGATGATGGATCGGCGCTCGCGTCGCGCGGTGAACACCGGCATCGAGTGGGCGACGTTGCCAATCGGCGCTTCACGGGGGCTCGTGCTCTTCCGCAACCAGACGCTCGAGCTGTGGTCGCTCGGCGCGATGCCGGCGGTGGTGCACTCGTTGCCCATTCCTGCCGGCGTCGGGCTTCGCGGGGTCTCGGCGCACCGCAACCTCTCGGGAGCGACCGAAGGCCTGCTCTTCGCGCGCTCCGACGGCTACCTCGTGGCCATCAACCCAGAGCTGCAGCCGATCAACTTCTCCGATGGCGAGCTGCCGCAGCCAGGTATTCGCACCGGAGGCGCCTACTCTGGCCCTCGTGGGCTTGGCCACGTGCCCATCACCGCGCGCTTCGATGCGGGCGCCGACGAGATCATCGTTCGCGACTCGGTGGGGCGCCTGAAGCGCTTCGACGCGCGAATGGCGAGCCTCGTCACCGAGCCCACCGAGGTGTGGAGCTGGCCGGGCGCGACGTTTCCCGTAGCGCTCGATCTCGATGGCAACGGCACGCGTGAGCTGCTGGTCGCGCTCGAAGGAGACGTGCTGGTGGGCCGCACGCCCGAGCTGGTCGATCGGTTCCGCGTGCCTGGCCAGCCGAACTGGGCCGCTGCCTCTGACCCCGTGCCCCTGTTCGACGACGCCGGAGTTCGATTTGCGCTCACGCAGTTCAACTCGAGCACCGGCGACGGGCGTGCCGTCACGGTCGGCGCCAGCGGGCTGTCGTGGTCGAGCACGCCGATGATCACGGCCGGCAGCGGGCAGGGCTACGTCTCGATCGACGACCTCGACGGCGATGGGGCAGACGACGTGATCGCGAGCCTGCGTGGCTCGCTGTGGCTGCACGGCGGAGCCGATGGGCGCCTGTACGGCTCGACGATCGCCACGCACTCGATCATGCCGGTGGTGGTGCGCGGCAAGGCCGGGCCGATCACCACGGTGGGCGCCGCCAGCTACCACGCACTCGAAGGCGTCGCGTTGACGACGCCGCCCGCGATGACGACTCCCGCGACCTGGAGCGTGACCCTGCCGCAGCGCTTCTATTCGGCCTTCGCCGCGACGCTCTCGTGCCCGAGCGGCCTCGTGCTGGCGAACGCGGGCTTTCAGTCTCCTGAACTCGTGTTGATCGACGCGCAGACCGGCGTCGAACGCGCCCACGTGGTGCTCGCGCGTGGCCAGAAGTACTCGAGCGAGGCCGACCTCGCCGACGCGGGCGTGGTCGCCGGCTCCCTTGGAAACGCGACGGCGATGCAGACGCTCTGGCCGGGGCAGTCGGCGGTCGTCATCGGCAGCACCGATGGGTTTCTGTACGCGGTCGACGCTTGCGCCACGGGAACGCCGCTGCTGTGGGCGCTCAACCTTCGCGCGCCGGTCGGAGAGACCGTCACCGGCGATCTCGACGGCGATGGAAAGCAAGAGCTGCTCGTCACGGCGGCCGACGGCTTTCTGTACGGCATCGGGCCCCAGCGGTTCCCGCCGACTCGTGAGGTGCGCGAGATCGATCGCCGCCGGCCCGACGCAGGTGACATCGACGACTCGACGACGCCCGGCGTGCTGACAGCCGAGTGGGACCCGGTGCCGAACGCGACGGGCTATGAGTGGGCGCTGCTGACGGCAGGTGGAACGCCACTGACCCGACACCCCACGGTGCCCGGCAACCCCTTCATTCCGGTCGGTGCTGACATCACGCGGGTCGACTACGCGAGCATGCTGCGCCCCGGCGCCCGGTACGTCTTCGCGGTGCGCGCGCGCGGAGCGTCAGGTGCTTCGTCCGAGGTGCTCAGCGATGGCGTGCGGTACCAGCCGATCGACGAGCCCGACGCCGGTGTTCCTCCGCTCGCCGATGGTGGCAGCGACGCGGGAGCCTCGACCGTCGCCGACGCAGGGAGCGGCGGAACAGGCTCGATTCGCGGCGGCTCGGGTTGCGGTTGCACCTCGGTCGACTCGGCCAGCGTCGTCGCGCTCCTGCTGCTGCTGCTCCGACGGCAATCGCGCAGGCAGGGCTCCTCGGTTCCGGGGAGCCCCTCGCTCAGAGGCCTCTGAGCGGCCCCGTGCAGAACGCGGGATCTCCCCAGGTCATGTGCTGGCCGCCGAACGCCCGAAGGATCGAGACGAGCAGGTTGTTGTGCTGCTGGGCGCCGAACCTCACGAACCGGCCCATCTGCCAACCGCCGGCACCACCCGCCAGCAGGTGCGGCATGTCGTCGTGTGAGTGCACGTTGCCTCGCGACACGTCACTGCCCTGGAACACGAGTGTGTTGTCGAGCAGCGTCGTGCCGTTGGGGTCGGTGATGTTCTTGAGCCCCTCGAGAATGTACGCGAACTGCTGCATCTGCCAGCGATCACGATCGATCAGCTTCAGGCGGCCCATGTCGCCGTCGCCGTAGTGCGTGATGTTGTGAATCGACGAGTTGATGCCGAGGAACGACATGCCGCGGTGGTTCTTCGCGTCGCTCCACATGATGGTGGCCACGCGCGTGAGATCGCACTGGAACGCGAGCAGCAGCAGATCGAGCTGCAACTTGGCGACCTCGGGCATCTTCGCTTCCTGGAGCGGATCGATCGCACCAGGCGCCATCGGCGTCGGGCAGGCGCCGGGCGGCAGCGCCGTCACGCGGGTCTCGAGCTCACGCACCTTGGTGAAGTGCGCGTCGAGGCGGGCCTGATCGACCGTGCCCATGCGGCGCTTCACGACGGCGATCTGATCGAGCACCGCGTCGAGCACCGACTTCCGGCGCTTCTGCACCTCGTCGAGCATCGGGCCACCGGTGGTGCCCGAGAACAGGTTGCGGAAGGTGACCGCGGGGTCGTTCTGCGGGAGCAGCGGCTGCGCGTCGCCGCCGTAGCTCATGACGCCCGAGACATCGCGCTCCTGCGCGTTGACGCCGAGCTGCAGGCTGGGCACCGAGGTCTGGCCGATCATCGAGACCAGCTCTTGATCGATCGACTTGCCCTTCGCCCAACCGGCCGAGCTGCCATCGTTGCCGATGAAGGTGCCGCTGTTCAGCTTGGCGCCAGTGAGCAACGCGCCGAGGCCGCGCTGGTGCATCTCGCCCGTGCCCTGAATGGCCACGTTCATGTCGATGCCCTGCACGAACAGACACTTGTCCTTGTACGGAGCGAGCGGTTGGTGAATCGGCCCGAGGGTGAAGGTCTGCTCATTCGCGCCCGCGGTGGGGAACCACTGCGGCGTGAAGACGCCGTTGGGCACGTACGAACCGATGAAGCGCTTGGGTACGGCACCACCATCGGCGCGCGCTTCGTCGGCCAGCAGGGGCAGGGCGACGAGAATGCCGCCAGCGCCCTTGAGAACGGTGCGTCGGTTGAGGCGCTTCATCGCGCAACCCCCGCCGGACGCGTGCGGAACGTGTCACTCATGATGATGGCCACCAGCAAGTCGTCGAACCGGCCCTGCGACGTCATGAACTTGTCTTGCACCTGCTTGAGGCTGCACGCGTCACCAGCCATCAGGCCGCGGCCCATGCCGAAGCGCATCCACTCCGCGGCCACGCAGTCGTGCACCTGCCTCGACTGTGACAGCTTGCGAGAGAGCTCGACGATGCCGTCGAACGGGCCCGAGAGCGTGTCGTCGGTCTTCGAGAAGACCTGGCCCTTCGCGTCGATGGGCAGGCCATTCTCGGTGGTGCGGTACGCGCCGACCGCGTCGTAGTTCTCGAAACCGAACCCGACGGGGTCGATCAGCGCGTGGCAGCCGGAGCAGTTCGGATCGATCGAGTGCTGCTTGAACCGCTCACGCGTGGTGAGGCCGGTGTTGGGCGCGGGCGCCACGGGGTTGAAGCCCACGGGCGGGGGAGGCGGCGGCTGACACATCACCTTCTCGAGCACGAAGATGCCGCGGCGAATCGGTGACGACTGATCGGGCGAGGCGAGGCGGGCGAGCAGGCCAGGCTGGGTGAGCAGGCCGAGCCGCTGCGACGGGGGCATCGAGACCGCAGTGAAGTCGGCGTTGAGGCCGCTGCGGTTCGCGTAGTTCTCCATGAGGTTGTTCACGTAGAGGCGATCGCTCGTCAGCAGCGCCTTGAGGGTGCCCTCGTTCATCATGATGTCGCGCAGGAAGAGGGTGAGCGACTGCTCCCACGCGGCCGCCAGTTGGGGCGTGAAGCCGGGGTAGTTCGCGGGATCTTTGCTGAGGCGCGGAATGTCTTCGGTGCGCAGCCACAACGAGAGGAAGCGCATTCGGCCGCGCATGGCCTTGGGGTCGGCCACCATGCGGCGGGCCTGCGCCTCGAGCACAGCGGGGTCAGCCAGCGTTCCATTCTCGGCCGCGTCGAGCAGCGCGTCGTCTGGCGCCGAGGCCCACAGCAGGTACGAGAGCCGTGACGCCAACTCGGGCCCGAGCAGCGGCGTGCGCATGTCCCACTTGCTGGGCGGCACCGCGCCCTCTTCGAAGCGGTACAAGAACTGCGGCGACTGCAACATCACCTGCAACGTCCACTCGACCGCGGTGTCGAACGTGGCGCCGGGGGAGCCCTGCACCTGGTTGAAGAACACCTTGAACGAGGCGCGCTCCTCGACCGTGAGGGTACGGCGGAAGAGCCGGCGGCCGGTGCCGGTGATGAAGGCGTCGGCGCACGCGGAGTCGGTCGTCTGGCACGGCACCACGCGGCTGCGGCGGGTCGCCACCACGCCAGCCGCGATCTTCTCGGCCGACTCGAGGTAGCGCGTGACGTTCTCGTCGTTGACGATCAGCGACTTCGCGTCGTTGTCGAAGCCGTGAACGATCGGCTCGCGCGGGAAGTCCTTCGACGGGTTGGTCTCGTCGCCGAGCAGATCGGCGATCGTGTAGTCGTACTCCGCGCGCGTGAGCAGCCGCATCGGCACGCGATCGGCCACGCCGTCACACTCCGCCATCGGCGGTGGGATCTCTTCGACGGGAGGCGGGTCGACCGGTTTGGGACAGCCAGACAAGACGGTCAGAACGAGCACCGCTCCGCCAACAACTCGAGACAGGGGCATCGGCATCACCAGCGTACGTTGCAAGAGGGCCGGCCCGGCCACAACGCATGCTTTTGCGAACTTGGTCAAAGACGGTCTCTCAGACAAGTCCCCGCGACGATTGACGTTGAGGACGGTCAGGTCAGCGATTCCAACGCTTGCGCGTCACCGGCAGGTGGGCCAGAAGGCCCGCCCACATCACACGGGGTGTAGCGCAGTCTGGTAGCGCGTCTGCCTTGGGCGCAGAAGGTCGTCGGTTCGAATCCGGCCACCCCGACTCGAAGTTCTTGTTCAGCAGGTACGCGCCCGTAGCTCAGCTGGATAGAGCACCGGCCTTCTAAGCCGGGGGTCGTGGGTTCGAGTCCCGCCGGGCGTGCTTCTCGGTCACTTCAGCAGCGTCACACGGCCATCGCGCAGCACGGCCAAGCGTTTTCCGTCGGCGTAGCTCCAGGTCTCCTGCTTCACGCTGCCGTCGAGCTCGAGCTTCTTGCGCTCTGGGTAGCCCCACGCCATCTCGAGCGCGTCGGCCGGCATGTCGACGATCGCCTTCTTCTCGCCGATGGCCGCGCGCACCGCTTCGGTGAAGCCCTCGAGCATCGGCCGGGGATCGTCCTTCGACAGGTAGCGATCGACCTCGGTCTTCACTTCGTTCTCGTCCTTGAGGCCCGGGCGCAGCACGAGCACGTACGGCGGGCTCTGCTTCGCGGCGCCAGCGACGTCGAGGTAGACCCAGGCCAGCGTGCGAGGGGTGTAGAGCACGCGCTCGCTCATCGCGTAGGCGGTGGGGAACTCGACCTTCAGAATGCGAACGGGCGTGCCTGGCGTGAAGACGCGCTCGGCGGGGCCGGGGCTGACGGCCGAGCCGTCGGGGTTGTTGAGCAACCGCAGCTGATCGGGGCTGACGGGCGAGAGCAGCTTCTTCGTCGAGTCGCCGAAGAACGGCGTGCCGTAGAAGGCGATGCGCATGAAGCGCTCTTCGCCCGTGTACGAGCGCTGGAGCGCGGAGGCTTGATCGGGCGGGACGAAGACCTGCGACGTCGCGCACGCGCTGAGCAGCACCAACGCGCCAGGGAGCAGCTTCACGCGGCGCTCGAGGCAGGAGGGGTCGACCCACCGCTGCCCGATGAACCACCGGACGAGCCGCTGCCGGTCGAGCTGCCCGACGCCGGCGCTGCGGCCGTCGACGTCGACGCGCTGGACGAGGAGGACGAAGACGAGCTCGACGACGACGCGCCACCACCGCCGCTCCCGTCCTTCTTCGACGAGTACAGATCGGAGTACCAGCCGCCGCCCTTCAACTGAAAGCTGGTGCGGCTGACGAGGCGCTCGAAGCTGTTGTCAGCGCCGCACGACGGGCACTTCACCGGGGCGGGGTCGGAGATCTTCTGCATGACCTCGAGATCGTGACCGCACTTCTGGCATCGGTATTCGTAGATGGGCATGGCGGGAGTTACCTCGTGTAGCGGCGCGTGAGACCCAGACGGTCGACCGCGCGGTTCAACAAGTCGGGCACCAGGGCGTATTTCTTCGCGGTGAGCATGACGAGCTCGTGCACCGAGGTCGCAGCCTCGGCCGAGTCGTCGAGCAGCTTCGTGACGTCGCGGGTCAACGCGTCGGTGAAGCGCTTCTCCATCTGCAGATCGGCCAGGTACCGCTGGCGGCCCAGCAGCGTCAGGCGCAGCGAGAGGTTGGCGGGGTCGAGCGCTTCGCGAACGAAGCGCTCCTTGATCTGGCTGGCTTCGCGCTTGAGCCGCAGGTCTAGAACGAGGGCGTCGAGCTCGCCGATCTTGATGCCGAGCTCTTTGGCGGCGATCGGCGCCGAGCCGCGCGCTTCGGTGAGGGCCGCGAGAATCTTCTCGCGCTCCTTCTGCGCGATGATCTCGAGCAGCTGGTGGCGGGTGAGGGCCCCTTCGACGTCGGCGACCGTGAGCGGCGCACCTGCGCGGCCCGAGTACCCCGGCTCGAGCGTCTGGAAGACGTGAAACCGGGTGGCCGACTGCTCGACGATGGCCGTGAGCGCCTCCCTCGACTCGACCTTCAGCAACGCCTCGTAGGTGCTGCGGGAGGAGTCGAGGCGCGTGAACCGGCCGCGGGGCGCGGGCAGGTTTCGCTTCGGCAGAAACGCGGTGCCGGGGAGCGGCTGCTGAGGACGGGGCCGGGCCTGTTGCTGGCCTGGCACACGCTTCTTCGGCGCGATTCGTTCAGCGACGGTCAGTCGAACCCTGGGCTCCCGCGGCTTGTTCGCGGCGCGCTTCGGAGCAGACGGCCTGGGGGCGGGCGCTTTCGCAGGGGCCGACGGCGCTTCGACCTCGTCCTCATCCTCGGCCGCGACGCGCGCCATCTCGTAGTAGCCCGAGCTTTGACGCTCGGCGGCGGTGCCCACCGGAGTGCCCTTCACGAGATCGACGACCGCAAACGGCCCGAGCGGAATCGCTTTGGGCTCGGCGTCGGTGATGCTGCGAACCCGCACGTCCTGCTCGTCGGTCAGCAGCGCGAGCGCTTCGCGGACGATCGCGGGAGACGCGGGCGCCTTGGCCCGTCGACAAAAATCAGCCACCGCCACGGCGATTGGCGTCGGTACATCGTCCGGGTGCCGCTTTCGTTTCCAGCCACTCATGCCTGCCCTTTGGTTCGCGGGTGGCTATAAGCCTCCACCACAAGGTGTCAATGAACGCTCAACCGCTCACACCACCGACCAGCGAAGAACCCAACGTCGCTGGCATGAAGGTGCGGCCCATTCTGCCGCTGATTCTCTATGCGCTGCTGGTGGGGTCTGCCCTGCTGGCCTTCTGGGCGCAGCGCACCGCCAACGCGCCCGAGCCGGTCAGCCGGGTAGCTCCGTGGGCGTTTCTCGCCTTCGCCATCGGGTTTGCGGCCTACCGGCTGTCGCTGGTCGCGGCGAAGCGGTACTCGGCCTTCAAGGCGTTCTCGCAGATCGGCGTGGCGGCGATGTTCTTCATGCTGCTGCTGCTGCCGCAGGTGGTGGCCCCGGTCGAGGGGCTGACCCCGTCGACGCTGCTCACCGATCGCGACACACGGGTTCGGGCCCTGGCGGCCGAGGTGATCGGGCACCGGCAGTCGATCGGCGACGCGCCGAAGCTGGTCGACCTGCTCGACGACTCCTCGGCAGTGGTTCGCGCCGCGGCGCACGACGCGCTGGTGCGTTTGAACGGCGGCGCTGATCTGGGAACGGAGCGCGCGAAGTGGAAGGAACGCTTCCCATGACCGTGCCGGACCGCGCCGGGCGGCAGGAGATCATCGACCGCTTCATGAAGGAGAAGGGGCTCAAGTCGACGCGCCAGCGTCACCTGATCCTCGAGACGTTCTTCCAGCTCGATGGCCACTTCTCGGTGGAGCAGCTGTGGGCCCGCGTGCGTGAGCACGATCGGCGCGTCTCGGTCGCGACGGTCTACCGCACCATGAAGCTGCTCGGAGAGAGCGGCCTCGCCCACGCTCAGAACTTCGGTGACGGCCAGACACGCTACGAGCCGGCGATCGGCCGCGAGCACCACGACCACCTGATCTGCACGCGCTGTGGAACGATCATCGAGTTCGAGAACGATCGCATCGAGCAGCTGCAGGATCTGGTGGCGAAGAAGCACGGGTTTCGCGTGACCTCGCACAAGATGGAGCTCTACGGCCTGTGCCGGAATTGTCAGAAGGCGGTCGACTCGGGGCAGGTGTGACGCGCTGGGCGCTGCTGCTGCTGCTCGCGGGCTGTGCGCACACGGGTACGGGCCTGCCGCATCGAGACGTCTTCGTCGGCACGCTGCCGCAAGACGTGGTGGGCACCGTCTGGTTCGATCGCGCGGCGCTCAACGGCAACGTGGTGCTGGTCACCTTCGTCGCGACCTGGTGTTTCCCGTGCCTCACCGATCTCGCCACCCTCGACAAGCTCGAGCGCGACTTCGGGTCGAAGGGCTTCAAGCAGGTGCTGGTGGGAATGGACCTCGACGGCCGGCGCGTGCTCGAGCCGTTCGCCGAGGAGTACAAGCTGCGGTACCCGGTGCTGGTCGGAGACGATCGCCTGCGCAGCGGCCAGACGCCGTTCGGGCCCATTCGTGAGCTGCCTGCGCGGGTGCTGTTCGATCGGTCGGGGCAGGTGATCGCCGCGTACAGCGGCATCGTGTCGCCGTCGGAGCTCGAGCGCAAAGTGCGCGAAGCGGTCGAGGCGAAGTGATTCAGCGGGGAGACGTCGTCTGGCTCGCGGCCGATGCCCCAGACATCTCGCACCCGCACGTCGTGCTCGCCCTGAACGGGGCGACGGTGCTCGTGGCGATGGTGACCTCGAACCTGCAGCGCGCGAAGGGGCCGGGCAACGTGTTGCTCGAAGCAGGTGAGGGCGGCCTGCCGAAGCAGAGCGTGATCATCGCGCACGCGCTCGAGGTTCCGCTTGCGCGACTTGGGGCTCGAGTGGGAGCGATCTCGGCGCAACGACTGACCGAGCTCGAGGCAGGCCTGCGCTTCGTCGAGTCACTTCGGCCCTGAAGACACGACGACCCGGCCGCCGCGAAGGAGACCGGGTCGAGGTGACGACGTTCGGCTGCAGACTCAGGCCGTCGGCGTGGTGGTCGGCGCGGGCGTCTCGGTCGACGGGGTCACGGGGCCGGTGGCGGTCGCGGCATCGGCTGCCGGCGCCTCGAGGTTGGTGGCCTCGGCGGCCTCGAGCTTGGCCATGGCCTCTTCCGACGCCTTGTCTTCGGCGTTGTGCTTCTCGCGCATGGTCTGATCGCTCGCCGCCAGCTCTTCCGCGGTGAGGGTGACCTTCTCGGCCTTGGTGCCCGTCTTCTTCTCGAGGTCAGAGATGGCGCGCTTGAGCAGATCGCTCTCGAGCAGGGTGCGGTTCAGGCGAATCTCGACGGCGCGGAACTTGTCGCGGGCGAGCTTGCCTTCTTCGTACACGCGGCGGGCTTCACGCTTCTCACGCTCGATGCGGGCCTTCACGTTGCGCAGCTCGGCGGCCAGCTCGATGGCCTTCTTCTTGTCCTGGGCCGACTGCTGCTCGAGGCGGTTCATCTTCTCCTTCTCGGCCTCGGACAGCTCGCGAATCACGCGCTGCACGGGCGGAGGCGGCTCACGCTTCTCTTCAGCCTTCGCCTCGACGGCCTCTGCGGGCTTCGGCTGCTCGGCGCGCTTCTTCCCGCGCTGATCGGCCTCGTTCTTCAGGCGCTGCACCTCGGCGAGGGCGTTCGAGAGCTCCTGACGGGTCGACTCAAGCTGAATCGACGCCTGGCGCTCGACCTCGGCGCGGGCCTTGACGAGATCGTCTCCGGCCTTCTCGGTCTCGCGCTGGTCGAAGAGCTTCTTCTTCGCGGCCTTGAGCTCGTCCTTCAGCTCGGACTGCGCCTTCTTCACCTCGTCGAGCTCCTTCTTCTTCTTGTCGAGCTCGCTCTCGAGCTTGCTGGCGCGGGCGGCGCTGTCGTCGTCACGACGGTCGTTGCGGGGCGCGGCCTCGTTGGAGCTCGACTTCGCGGGAGCGGCCTTCGCTCCGAAGAAGCCCATGTTGAAGGCCAGACTGGCGATCAGCGCGATGGCCAGGAGGACGGTGATGACGATCAATGACATGCGTATTTCCTCGACGGGTACTGGGTGGGACGGCGGGTGGGCCATTAGCTGCCACCACGGCTCGCCTGCAAGCCCCGCGGTCAGTCTTCCCCGAGGGAAGGGGCATGGAGCAGCACCTTCTCGCCGCCGCGTACCGTGAACGTGCAGGTGCGGCCTGCGGAGGTGACGCCCGCGAGCATATCGCCCCGTTCGCCGACCCCGCAGAGACGAAAGTGCGTCGCGCTCTCCATCAGGGTGTGCTGCACCTCGTCCATCAGGTG
>JAEUJR010001181.1 GCA_016793585.1 Archangium sp. | reverse complement strand
CCGTGCCCTGCGCATCCCAGAGGAGCGCCTTGGTGCTCCCGCTGAAGGGCGGCTGGCGAATGGTGCGGTGCATGCCCGCGGGAACGGCTTCGTTGGCCCGGTAGTGGTCGGCACCGGCGATGGCAATCAGCTCTCCCAGCGCGTCTTCCGTGTTGGCAGCGTTCAGCCGGTTCGCCGCGTCGAGAACGGTGATGGTGCTCGCGGGGTGCGCGGCGAAGAGCTCATTCAGGTGGGCGTTGTGCGCGGTGAGCAGGTCGAAGAGCTGGCCCGCGACCGACTTCGCCACGAGCGCGACGGGAGCACCAGGGAAGGCCATCGAGCCAACGCGCGTCGCACCGGCCGCTGCTGCGGTCTGGTCGGCGAGCGCGGCCACCAGGCTCTGGAGCTGCGCCTGCACACTCGTCGTCGTGATGTAGCTGTGCGGCGTGGCCGAGATGGCACTCGCGGGATGCGCGTCGGAGACCGCGGCGACATGGCCGTTCAGCAGCCCAAGCAGCGCACCGAGCTGCGAGGCGACCGACCCGGGCCCGAGCGGGTTCGGATTGCCCGGAACTCCGCCCGCGCCCACTGCGGCTGCGCCACCGGGGCCGCTGAGGTCGTCGACCAGCTCGTCGATGGCGCCTTGCACGGTGTTCGCCGCCACCATCCCGTGGGGCGCGTAGTCGACCTTGGTCGCGGCGTGCCGGTGCGCGGTGCCGTCGAAGTGGTCGGTCAGCACTGCGTCGATCGCGTCGAGCGCGGCCTGCACCGTCGGCGTGCCCGGGCTCAGCGCGTTCCAGCCCACCGTCGTGATACCGACGGAGCTGCCCTGCACGAAGACGAACGCCTGGCGTCGCGAGGTGTCGATGTCGGTGCTGACGACCTGCGTCTGCCCTGGTCGACGCCGCACATCACACAGGAGGAGCTCGTCCGGCTGCAGCGCCATCTTCGGTGCGGCGCCGGCCGCTCCCTCGGCAGCCTGGCGCACGACGAGCTCGAATGACTCGTCTCGGCGGAAGAAGACCTGTTGCGAGTTGCCGTCGGTGCGGGGGTCTGAGAGCAGCCGCTTGAAGCGAAGGAACACGCCGAGCCAGCGCTCGTTGCCGGCGGTCGAGACGTCGGTGGGAATGCCCGAGAGGTCCGTCGAGCAGTCCACCGTCTGGCCCGTGCCGAAGAAGAGCCGCTGGCCGAGGTTGTCGTACGCGCGCGCGGGCGCGGTCAGGTCGATGGAGAGGTCGGGGACAGGCGAGTGCGGCGACGGGACTCCGCCAGAGACGACGCCGTAGATGCGCAGGTCGGCCGCGAGGTTGTGGAGCGCCTTCTCGAGCAGGCTGAAGCCGAGGTCGAGCTCGGCCTCGGTGACGCGCTGCCGGAAGTAGTAGTCGAGGCGGTCAGCCATGGGCGCGCCAGTTCAAAGCCCGATGCGCCCCACCTTGGGGACTACGCGGCGCGGACGTGGCGGCCCGGAGGCCCCGACAGGTACTCGAGCCATCGCCGCACGGCGTCTTCGGTGAAGCACGAGAGCGCGGCGAGCCCGTCCTCGGCAGCATCTGGGCACGAGAGCAGCGCCCCTCCGATGCGCACGATATCGTCGAGGCGGTCGGGGTCGGCCTTCCAGTAGTCGGGCGCCCACTCGATGGTGGGGCTCACCACCGAGGGTACTCCCTCCGCGACCGCGTCGGCTGTCGTTACGTTGAACGTCTCGGTCATCGAGACCTGGAGGCAGAGGTCCATCCCTCCGACCGTTCGCCGGAAGCTCGCCCAGTCCTGCCACGGGTGCTCGATGAGCCGCGCCCAGCGGAGGCCGGTGAACATCTTCCGGAGCGCGTCCAGCACCGCGCCTCCACCCATCGTGTCGTTCTCGACCGACACCGAGAACTCGAGGTCGCAGTCACGCTTGCGAGCCAGCATCAGCGCCGCGGCTGCGGCCGTCGTGTGGTTCTTCAGCAGCCTGAGCGCTCCGAAGCTGCCGACCCTGAGGAGCCGATGGTCGTGCTCGCGGCCACGGCGCCGGTGCACGCGTTCGAGATCGTAGAGGTTCGGGAGGTACAGCGTGTGGCCGTTGTACGCAGTCTCGAAGAAGTGCTTCAGCTCGATGCTGTTCGCCGCAACCGTGAGGTTGAGGAAGTTCTCCTGAAGGACCAAGAGCTCGCGGAGCAGTTGAATCGCCGACGGCTCGACTTGGAGGAAGCCGATCTGCGAGTGGCTCCGCACAAGGAAGTGCACGTGGGGAAACGCCTGCAGCAACTCGAGCATCGGCGTGCGGCTGACCCAGGGTGCCTCGAGCACACAGTGAGTCACCCTCGGTCGCGCGATGAGCGCCCGGTGAACTTCAAGCGGCTCCGCCGCCGGTGTCGCCTCCACTTCGACGCCAGCGCGGCGCAGCACACGAACCGAGTGGAGCGCGTTGACCCCGAGCCCAATCGCGCTGCCGAGGGAACTCCGGGTTGCGACGTTTCGGTAGACAAGCAGAAGGTGAGCTTGAGTCATCAGGGCCTCGGTCTCGCAAAGACCCACAAGGTGCCGAGTCGGGACGGCTCGGGCGTGGCTCCGGGCCGCAGATGCCGTTCAGGCTGCGTTTGGCATCACGTGAGACACCGTCTTCGTGACCCGTTGTCTTCTCCTCCTCAGTTGCTGTGCGGGGCTCGTTGGCTGTGCGACATCCAACAGAGATCGCGCGTGGATTGGGCGGGAGTTCCTCGAGCGAACGGGTGCTGGCGGTTGCCCGCAGTCCCCTGGGACCTCCCCAGCCGTGGCGCTCGAAGACGGCCTCGATGAAGGTGAAGTGGTCGCCACCGCGCTCTGCCGCAACCCAGCGCTTCGCGCGGAGCTGACGCGAATCGACGCCGCGTTGGCGACGCTGGATGAAGCCCGGCGCCCCGCCAACCCGCAGATCAGTCTCATGGCGCCGTTCGGACCCATCACTGCCGTGGCGACGCTCCTGGTTCCCCTCGAGTCGCTTTGGCAGATGCCACGTCGCACCGAGGTCGCTGCACGAGAGGCAGACGCGGCTGGTGAGGCGGTGCTGATGCGGGCGCTCGACGTCGTGCGCGATGCCCGCCTGCTCCACATCGAGCTGGGGCTCGCGTTCGACCGAGCGACGGTGCGCGCGGAGTTGGCACAGGTCGCAGCCGACGTCGCCCGGCTGGCCGCCGTGCGGGTGAAGGTGGGTGACATCAGCCCGCTCGAGGAACGGGTCCTCTCGGCCGACGCCCGGACGAGTGCCGACGCACTCGACCTCGCCGAGACCGAGAAGGTGATGGCCCAGGCGCGGCTCGTCGCGACGCTCGCGCTGGACGACGCGGGTGTGCCGGCCCAGCCCCGCTTCTCATCCCCTCCTGCTCAGACGCTGCCGTTGACGTCACTCATCGGCGTTGCCCGTGCCGCACGGCCGGACGCGCGGTCTGCAGCCCTGGCCATTTCTGCGGCGACGGCTCGCGCGGGCTGGGAGCGCAGCCGCATCGTCAACCTCGGTGCCCTCGTCGAGACACAGTGGAGTCAGCCCGCTGGGCCTGCGCTCCGCCTCGGCGGCCGGCTCGACCTGCCCATCTTCAACCAGAATCAGGGCGGTACTGGGCGCGCAGACGCCGAGGTCGAGCGGGTGGTCGCGCAACACGAGTTGGTCGCGCGGACCGTCGTCATGGAGGTCACCGTCGCGCTTGCACGCCTCGAGCAGGCGACTCGCTCTCGACGACGCTTTGAGGTCGAGGTCCTCCCGGCGCTGGAGGACGCACTCGCCCAGGCGCGACACGGCTTCGAGACGGGCGACCAGCCGTACCTCGTGGTGCTCGATGTCCTGCGACGTGTCGGGGAAGCCCGGCTTCGACGCGCCGAGTTGCTCGCGGAACAGAGACGGGCCCTCTGTGAGCTCGAGCGAGCGCTGGGCGCACGGCTGCAGAGCGCGACCGACGTGGCGTCACGCGTCGGCGCTGAACAAGGTGACCGATGACTCGATTCGTCCCGTCCTTCCTGCTCATCCTCGCGGCCTGTGGGGCGAAGGCACCGTCGGCCCGCGCTCCAGCCGCAGAGGTCTCGCACCCCGTCACGGAGGGCGACTTGCCGACGGTGCGCCTCTCCGCTGAGGCCATCTCACGGCTCAAGCTCCAGACGAGCCAGGTGCGCTCAGCTCCCGTCCCCCGGACACGCCTGGTAGGAGGTGAAGTCGTCGTCCCGCCCGGTCGCACCGTCGTCGTGACGGCACCGGTGGCGGGCGAGGTGCATTTCGTCACCAGCGAGCCGTTGCTCCCGGGCGCGGCCGTGCAGCGAGGCGCGGGCCTGCTGCGGCTCACGGCCATCGCGCCCACGGACCGCGACACCCGCGCGCGCGTCGCTCGAGAGGTCGCCGCGGCCGAAGCCAACCTTGCGGCGCTCGAACTGCGAGTGAGCCGCAACCAGGCGCTCATCGACGAGGGCGCTGGGAGCGCCCGAGCCCTGGAAGAAGCCGTCGCGGCGAGAGCCGTGGCGCAGGCTGACGCAGATGCAGCCAGGGCGCGCGCCACGACGCTCTCGCGCGACCCGCTCCTGTCTGACGTGGCGATGCTGGTGCGAGCCCCGGTGCAGGGCGTCATCCGGCTGCTCGCCGTCGCTGAAGGACAGGCCGTCGCCGCAGGCGCACCGCTCTTCGAGTTGGTCGGCGTGGACGCCCTCCAGGTGAGAGTGCCCGTGTACTCCGGCGACCTCGCGCGCCTCGACACCACTGCCGCTCCGCGCGTGCGGCGGAATGGCGGGGCGCGCGCGGAGGAGGCGCGCTTCGTCCCCGGGCCCCCGACTGCCGAGCCGGACCGGAGCACCGTCGACCGCTATCTCTCGCTGCCGGCCAGTGCGGGCTTCGCTCCTGGAGAGCGCATCCTGGTGGAGCTGCCTCTTCTCGACGTCGCGTCGGCGCTCGTTGTGCCCGCGTCTGCGGTGGTGCTCGACGCGTGGGGAGGCGCGTGGGTCTATCGTTGCGAAGACGGCCGTTACGCCCGCGCGCGCGTGGATCCCGCGCGTCGGGCAGGCGATGACATGGTGTTGGCGCGCGGGCCCGCGGTCGGCTCGTGCATCGTCTCTGTCGGCGCCGTGGAGCTGTTCGGCACCGAGTTTCCTCCGGGGCACTGATGCGCACGCTCGTCGCATGGTGTCTTCAGCAGCGGTGGGTCGTGGTCGGCCTCGCCATTCTCTTCATCGCCCTGGCGGGGCGCAGCCTGACGGGCGCGCGTTTCGATGCCTTCCCGGAGTTCGCCCCGCCGCGGGTCGAAGTTCAGACTGAGGCGCCCGGGCTCTCGAGCGAGGAGGTCGAAGCGCTCGTCACGACGCCGCTCGAGGCGGCACTCGCGGGAACGCCTGGCGTCACGGCCATTCGCAGCAAGTCGGTGCTGGGGCTGTCTTCGATTCTGCTTCTGTTCCCCACCGGCGCCGACCTCCTGCAGGCGCGAGCGCTGGTTCAGGAGCGCGTCACCCGCGCCGCGCCAGGCCTTCCGACGGCTGCCCGCGCGCCGGTGTTGCTCTCGCCGCTGTCCTCGACGAGCCGCATCCTGAAGATTGGGATGTGGTCGGCAACGCTGTCACAGACCGAGCTGTCGGACCTCGCGCGGTGGAGAGTGCGCCCGGCGTTGATGTCCGTCCCCGGCGTGGCCAACGTCGCCGTCTGGGGGGAGCGCCGGCGACGCATCGAGGTGCAGGCCGACCCCGACAGGCTCGTCGCCAATGGAGTCGACTTGAGTCGCCTCGTCACCGCAGCCCGAGACGCGGTGACGCCGCGCGCGGGCGGGCTGGTCGACCTGCCGACGACGCGCCTGCCTGTCGTGCAGAGCGCGATGGTGCGCGACGCAGAGGAGTTGGCTCGAGTGCCGCTGGCGACGCTCGGCCGTGGGACGGTGACCATCGGCGACGTCGCAGACGTGCGCGAGGCCGCGGCCGTGCCCATCGGCGATGCGCTGGTGACGACCGGCACCGGTCTGCTCCTCATCGTCGAGAAGCAACCCGGCGCGAGCACGCTCGACGTCACGGCCGGCATCGACGCGGCGCTCACGCGGCTGCGCCCGGGTCTGACTGGCGTCGAGCTGGACGCCACCATCTTCCGGCCGGCGAGCTTCATTGAGCGCGCGCTGACGAACCTCGGCCATGCGATGGGCATCGGCTGCGCTTTCGTGGTCGCCGTGCTGTTCCTCTTCCTCTGGAACACCCGCACCGCCCTCATCAGCGTGCTCGCGATTCCGCTGTCGCTGCTGTCGGCCGCGTTCGTCCTGACGCTGCTGGGGAGAACCATCGACACGATGGTCATCGCAGGGTTGGTCATTGCGCTCGGTGAGGTCGTCGACGATGCCATCATCGACGTCGAGAACATTCATCGCCGGCTCAGCGCGTTGCCGGAGCGTCCCAGCCTGAAGACCGCGATGCGCGTCGTGCTCGACGCTTCGCTGGAAGTGCGCAGCGCCATCGTCTTCGCGAGCCTCATCGTCCTGTTGGTGTTCGTCCCCATTCTCTTTCTCGATGGCGTGGCTGGTGAGTTCTTCCGGCCACTGGCCCTGTCGTACGGGCTCGCCATCCTCGCGAGCACCGTCACGGCGCTCACCATCACGCCGGTGCTCGCGCTGCTGCTCCTCCGGCGCGCGCGCGGCACCGAGCACCAGTCGCCTGTCGCGACGACGCTGGTGCGGGCGTACGAGCCGTTGCTCCGGTGGACGATGTCTCGCCCACGACGCCTGCTCGCCGGTTCCCTTGGCCTACTCGGCCTGACGGCGCTGCTCGCGTCGACGCTCCGCGAAGAGTTCCTCCCGCACTTCGCAGAGAACGACTTCCTGATGCACTGGGTGGCGCGGCCAGGGACCTCGCTGGAGGCCGTGGCGCGAACGGCGAACCTCGCGCGCGCAGAGTTGCTCACCGTTCCCGGCGTCAGAAACTTCGGAGCCCACATCGGTCGTGCCGAGGTGGCCGACGAGGTGGTGGGCCCCAACTTCGCGGAACTGTGGATCAGCGTCGACCCGAGCGCAGACCTCGCCGTGACGTCACAGCGCGTGCGAGACATCGTGGACGGGTACCCGGGCGTCTTCCGTGACGTGCAGACGTACCTGCAGGAGCGCATGCGAGAGGTGCTGAGCGGAGGCGGCGGCGCCATCGTCGTCCGCTTGCGCGGCGAGAACCTCGAGGCACTTCGTGGCATCGCGGGACGGCTCTCCCACGAGCTCGAGGCCGTCCCCGGCGTCTCGCACGCGCACCCCGAGGCCCAGGTGTTGGTCCCCCAACTCCAGGTTCGCGTCGACGCGGACCGCTGCGCAGCCTTCGGCATCGAGCCGGGCCTGGTGCGCGCGCGCATGGCGACCCTGCTCGCCGGCGAAACTGCGGGGCAGTTCGTGCGAGGCCTGCAACCCATCGACGTGGTCGTCTGGGGAAACGACGCGAGCCGCGCTGACGTCGCCGCCGTGCGCGACCTGGGCATCGCGGTCGACGGACGCACCCTCACGCGTCTCGGCGACGTCGCCGACGTGAGCGTCGTGCCCGTCTCGAACACCATTGCCCACGACGCGACGACCCGGAAGCTCGACGTCTTGGTGGACCTCGCGCCGGACGCAGACTTGTCGAGCGTGAGCGGCGCCGTCGCGGCCAGCGTGGCCGCCCTCCAACTGCCGTCGGGACACCACGCGGAGATTCTCGGCGAGGGTGCGGCGCGACGGGCGGCGCGGACCCGGCTCTTCAGCCTCGCGGCTCTGGCGCTGCTCGGCATCTTCTTCGTGCTCCTCGTCGACTTCCGTTCGGGCCGGCTCGCCCTCATGGTCTTCGGCGGCCTCCCCTTTGCGCTGGTAGGGGGCGTTGTCGCAGCGGCGGCCTCCGGCGTCGTCTCGCTGGGCACGTTGATTGGGCTCGTGGCCGTCATTGGCATCGCGGCGCGCAACGGCATCATGCTCGTCTCGCACTTTCGTCATCTCGAGCGTGAAGAGGGCCTCCCGTTCAGCGCAGAACTGGTGGTGCGCGGCGCGCGGGAGCGGCTGGCGCCCATCTTGATGACGGCGCTGGCGACGGGCCTCGCCCTGGTGCCGGTCGCCTTGGGGGGCCAACAGGCGGGGCACGAGATTGAGCACCCGATGGCCGTCGTCATTCTTGGGGGGCTGGTGAGTTCGACCGTTCTCACGTTGCTCGTGACGCCGGCGCTCTACGGGTGGCTCGGCGCGCAGCGTGAGCCCACAGAGGACTCGATGGATGAGTCGCAGCACCACACCGCGTCATGAAGGAGCCGTTCATGAAGACTGTACTCGTCGTCGTCGCTACTACCGCGTGCCTCTGGAGCCTGGCTGGCCGCGCCGCAGACAAACTTGCGAACAGCGAGGTGCCAGACGCCGTACGCGCTGCCGTGAGCAAGGCCTACCCCGACGCGGCGAGCTGCGTGTTCGAGCGCGAGCGGCGCGGCGCTGCTGTGCAGTACGAGGCCGAGTTCGAGATCAAGGAGGGAGACAAGACGAGGCGACTCAGCGTCGAAGTTTCGTCACAGGGCGTCATCCTCGCCGAGGAAGAGCAGCTCCGCTTCGAGGAACTTCCG
>JAEUJR010001172.1 GCA_016793585.1 Archangium sp. | reverse complement strand
GTCTGCCGTTCACGAGGTGCTGGGCCAGGCGACCGAACGGCTGCAGGCCGTGCGTGACTCTCGCGAGCGGCTCCTCGCCGATGCCGCCCACGAGCTGCGCACCCCGCTGTCGTTGATGCGCACCAGGCTCGACCTCGCGCTGCGGCGCGAGCGAACGTCAGACGAGCTGAAGACCGCGCTCTTCGAGACGCGCGAAGAGGTCGTACGGCTGGCCGAGCTCGCGGGGCGGCTGCTCGACACCGCGGCGGCGACCCGTGGCCCGATCGTGCGCGAGCCCACCGATCTGCACTCGCTGTTGAACGAGTCGGTGATGGCGTCGAAACCCCTGGCGGCGCAGCGACAGGTGACGGTCGTGCTCGAGGGCCCTCCGGCGTTCGTCGTCTCGGCGCACGCCGTGTCGATTCGGCAGGCCGTCGACAACCTGCTCTCGAACGCCCTCAAGTTCGCGCCCGATGGCTCGCGCGTCGCGGTGAAGCTCGATCGCGTCGGTGAGCTCGTTCGCATCGCGGTAATCGACGAAGGCTCGGGCATTCCCGAGGCCGAGCGGGAAGCGATCTTCGAGCCGTTTCACCGCGTGCGGGGCGGGCCACCGGGAACGGGGCTGGGGCTCGCCATCGTTCGTGAGGTCGCGAGGCGGCACGGCGGCCGGGCCTTCGTGGCCCCCACATCACCTGGCGCCGAGGTCGTGATCGAGTTCCCGGCTTAGAGCGCGGGCGACGGCACGTCGGTGCGCTTGTCGACGTTCGCGAGCTGGCCACACGCCGCGGCGATGTCTCGCCCGCGGTTCGCGCGAATGAACGCCGCCACCTCTGCCCCTTCGAGAATCTGCCTGAACCGCTCGGCCCGGTTGTCGCCGGTCGTGTTGAACCCCAGGCCCGGGTTCTCGTTGTACTGAATCAGGTTCACCTTCGCGGGCACGCCCTCGAGCAGCTTCGCCAGCCGGTGCGCGTCTTCGTCGGTGTCGTTCACGCCGTTCATCAGCACGTACTCGAACGTCACCCTGCGGCCCTGCTTCACGGGGAACTTCTTCACCGCCTCCATGAGGTCGGCGATCTTCCACCGCTTGTTCACCGGCATGATGCGATCGCGCACCTCGTCACTCGACGCGTTGAGCGAGATGGCCAGCTTCACGTCGGTCTCGGTGGCGAACCGCTCGATGACGGGCACCAACCCCACCGTCGACACCGTGATGTGCCGCGCCGAGAAGTTCGGGCCGGCCTCGCTCTGCAGCAGCTCGAGGGCCGTCTTCACGTTCTCGAAGTTGTGCAGCGGCTCGCCCATGCCCATGAAGACGAGGTTCGTCAGCGGGCGCAGCGTCTCGAGCCCTTCGTTCTTTCGCACCTCGCGGTTGACCGCGTGCACCTGCGCGACGATCTCCGACGGCGAGAGGTGACGAACGAGCCCCAGCGTCGCCGTCGCACAGAAGCGGCAGCCCATCGCACAGCCCACCTGCGTCGAGACACAGAGCGTTCGCCGCTCGGGTGACGGCATGTAGACCGACTCGATCAGCTTCCCGTCGTGGGTGAGCCACCGGTACTTGATGGTGCCGTCGACGCTGCGCTGCTCGAGATCCTTCTTCACCACCCGCAGCACGGCCTTCGCCTTGAGCGTCTCGCGCAGCGCCTTCGAGAGATCGGTCATCTCGTCGAACGACGTCGCGCCGCGCTGGTGCACCCACGTGTACAGCTGCTTCGCGCGAAACGGCTTCTCGCCGATCGAGGTGAAGAAGGCGGTCAGCCCTTCGAGGGTCAGGCTGGCGAGATCGACGGCGGGGGACTCCACGAGACTCGAATACGTGACTGTTGGCTTTACTTTCAAGAGACCCATGCGTTCATTCCGCCCGCCATGACCCGTACCCGACGAACGGTGGAGATCTCCGACGCCCTCTGGGAGGCGCTCGAGCTGATGAGCCGCGAGATGAGTGTCGATCGCGACTCACTGGTGAACCAGGCGCTCTTCACGTTCGCGCGCTTCAATGGCTACGTGACGCCGGGCTCGGTCGCGCCCCACGCACAGGCCGTCGCGCCCGGCCCCTCAGCGACTGCCTCGCCTGCCGTCGCCCAGCCCCTCGCGTCGCCGCCGAACGCGGTTCGCCGCGCGCAGGAAGAGCCTCCTGCGCCTGCGCCATCAGAGGAGCCATCGCCTCCGCCCCAGGGGCGCACCGCGACCGGCTCGGTGGCCGCCGTCGCGTCACCACCTCCGGCGAGCACGCCGCCGTCGCCGCCGCCCGTGATGCGCGAGCCCGTCGCCCAGGAGCTCAGCCCCGCGCCCACCACCGATCCCCAGACCGTGGCGCAGGGTGGCTCCAACCCGACGCTGCAGCAGGCCCCGACCGCGCAGACGGGCGCCAACGACGAAGAGGAAGAAGCGCCAGTCGAGCCGCCGCAAGACGAGAACCTGGAAGACGGCCTCGACGAACTGCCCGAGAACGGCGCCATCGAGTGGAAGGTGCCTCCCTTCATTCTGGCCGACAAAGCGGTCGCGCTCGTGAAGGGCACGGTGAAGGGCCACGACTTTCAAGGCACGGTGCAGGCGTTCGACAAGCGGGGCGCGCTGCTGCGCACGCTCGAGCTCGGCGGCCCGGTCGAAGACGAACGCGTCGAGGCGGTGTTGGTGCACGAGGTGCGTGAGCCCAAAGCGTGGAAGCAGCTCTCGCAGCAGCTGGCGAAAGAGGGCCACATCGGAGAAGCGACGCTCGCCCTCGTTCGCGCCATCGGCGCCGGAGAGCCGCTGCAGACGCTGAACGCGTGGTTCACCGAGCACACCATCGTGCGCTCCGAACGGGCGGCCCTCGAGCGCGCGCAGAAGGCCGGGTACGTGCTCTCGAACATGAACCGCTTCGGCGCGCCGCCGCCCCGCAAGGCGTCGTACCTCGTCGAAGAGCTGCTGCAGGGCGCCTTCCCCGCGTCGATCTGCCGCGAGCTGGCGATCGATCAAGATCAGTACGCGAGCTCTCGCGCGGCGGGCGATCTCATTCGGGCGGCCAAGGCGCTCAACCCCGACGACAAGCCCTACTACGCGTACACCCAGGCGCTCATCGAGATGAGCCTCGGCAACCCCGACGCCGCGCGGGTCTGCGCCGACGAGCTGCGCGAGCGTTCGGAGGAGCAGGCCGACTTCCTCACGACCTACCTGCACGGCCTCTTCCCGAAGTTCGGGTTCTGGGCCGGTGAAGACGGCGTCGCGTCACTCGAGCTCGACGTCGAAGCCCAGCCCTCGGCGCGCAAGCTCGCCGACTTCCGCAACGCGATCTTGAAGGCCGCGCTGCGCGTGAAGTCGGTTCGTGATCACCTGCTCGAGCTGGTGCCCGCCGAGACGCCGTGGCTGCCGCCGTCGGTCGACGCGCTGCTGGCGCGCGGCAAGGTCACCCTCAGCGACGACGAGCAGGTGCCGCTCGAAGCGTGGCAGCTCAAGAGCATTCCCCAGCTCATGCGCTTCATGCGCAACGAGTGGGCGCGGCTGACGTGGCTGTGCTGGCTGGCCGGCCTCGACGCGGTCGGCGTGCCCACCGCGACGAGCAAGCCCCGCTCTCCGTCGATCGTTCACCGCGCGCTCGGCCTTCGACAGCACCTCTTCACCATCAAGAACGAAGAGACGTCGATCGAAGACGGCTTCGAGGAGGCCGATCAGGAAGACGCGCGTCGTGTATCGGCGATCGCCTGGTGTGACACGACCCCGGCCGAGATCGACGGCGCCAACGCGAGCGAGCTCGCGCTTCCCGAGGTCGCCGCAGCGCTGGCGGCGGTCGAGTGGGCCGCCGACGCCGACCTCGCCTCTCCGTTCGTCGAAGCGGGTGACGACGAAGCCGCCGCTGACGACGATGACGCGGGCGACGACGCTGGCGACGACGAAGAAGGTGACGACGAGGCTGGCGAAGCGGGCGACGGTGAAGCCGCAGCGGGCGACGACGACCGGCCTGCGCCTGCCGAAGACGAAGAGGGCGAAGCGCCAGAGCCTGCCTCGACCGCCCCGTCGGCCCCGGCGCCACAGCCGGCCGCCGAACCGCCTCCCGAAGAGGCACCGTCAGAGCCTGCCGAGCGCACCGCGATCGTTCGCCCCTCGGGCCGCAAGATCTGGGTGCTGCGCGAGAACCACGAGACCATCGAGCTCGTCGGTCTTCGGTTCACCGTCGGCCGCGACCCCCGCTGCGAGATCGCCATCGCCTCGCCGCGCGTCTCACGTGAGCACGCCGCCATTCTCGTCGACGCCGACACCGTGCTCGTCACCGATCTCAACTCGTCGAACGGCACCTTCTTCAATGGCGAGCGCGTGATGCGCCACGTGGTGAACGACGGCGACGTGGTGCAGTTCGGCAACGAGAAGGTGACGTTCCGCTTCACCGAACCCGAGTGACGCGCGCATGAAAAAAGGGCCCGGGAGTTCTCCCGAGCCCTTCTTCACGGCACCGCGGGGCGCCGATTACTTCTTGTGCGCGTACGGCGCGAGCTCGGTGGCGCGGAAGAAGTACGCCACCTCGTTCTTCGCGTTCTCGAGGCTGTCAGAGCCGTGCACCGTGTTCGCGTCGATCGACTTCGCGAAGTCGGCGCGAATCGTGCCCGGGTTCGCCTTCTTGGGGTCCGTCGCGCCCATGAGGTCGCGGTTCTTCAGCACGGCGTTCTCGCCCTCGAGGCACATGATGACGACGGGGCCCGACGTCATGAAGCCGACGAGGTCCTTGAAGAAGGGGCGCTCCTTGTGAACCGCGTAGAAGCCCTCGGCCTCGTGACGGGCG
>JAEUJR010001166.1 GCA_016793585.1 Archangium sp. | reverse complement strand
CGAAGCGCTCGTTTTCTGCTGGCCTCCCGGGTGGCGCGACCCTTGAATCCCCACCGCTTTCGAAGACCCGTCAGGGGGCCCGCACATGCTTCACGTTCTGGTGGTGATCGCGCTCGCGCAGCCGAAGTTGGCGCCTGCGCGCAGTGATGGAGTTCCAATCGGCAAGGGCACGACGCTCGCAACGGTGACGCTGACGAAGCCCACCGGTGGGTGGTCGGTGGGCCGCATGCTGAAGGTCGAGGGCCGAATCAGCGACACGTCGATCGACCCCGTCACCGTCAGCATCAACGGCGATCGCTACCTCATGCGCACCCGGGGCGGCGCCTTCTCGCGTGAGTTCCCCGCTGCGTCGGGAAAGAACGTGGTGACAGTGCTCGCGACGAACGAGGCGGGTACCGCGAAGGCGCAGGCGACGACGTATGCGCAGATTCCTCCAGTGCCGATGAAGGTCATTCTCACCAGCGACACCGACGGCGTGTACACCGACCTGCACGTCTACGAGCCGACCGAGCTCAGCGAAGTGAACCGCACGCTCGACCCCTCGAAGATGGCGCACGTGTACTGGGCCGACACCTCGAGCCCCTCGGGTGGGACGTTCTTCTTGAACGAGCAGCAGGGCGACTTCGATCAGCCGGGCTACGGGCCGTACCTGTACGTGCACCGCGCGCCGCCGAAGGGCACGTACTTGATCGCGGCGAACTACTGGCCCAGCGGTGACAAGGCCCACACCATCGCTACCCTCAACGTCTCGCTCTTCGAGGGCACGCCGAACGAGGTGCGCAAGACGGTGAAGATTCCGCTCGCGACGCCGGGCTCGACGCGGGTGCTGGCCTGGGTGCACAACCTGGGCGGCGGGCGGGCGCTCGTCTACGTGCCCACCGGCGATCCCCGGCCGACCGACGAGCGCTGGCCGACGAACCTCGACGATGCGGCGAAGCAGATGCAGTCCGAGGGTGGCGGCGGCGAGGGTGGCTACTGAGCCATGAGCGCGCTCGTGCTCATGCTGTTGTGCGCGGGGCCTCAGCCGCCGGTCGAGCTGCTCCGCCAGGCCGTCGCCGAGACCGCCATCGCGCAGGTCAAACGCATCGACGAGAAGTGGCACCCCGATCAACGCGACTGCGCCGGCCTGGTGCGCTTCAGCCTGCGGCAGGCCTACCGGCGCGTGGAGCCGAAGCGCCTCGAGTCACCGCTCTTCCTCTCGGGCACCGGCGCGACCGACTTCGCCGACGCCGAGACGCTGCTCTCGTACAGCTTCACGCCGCTGGGGCGCGACGCGCGCTCGACGGTGGTGAAGACCGGTGACGTGCTCGCCTTTCGCCAGCCGCGCGACTCGGGCGACGTCTTTCACCTGATGCTCGTCGTGGCGCCGTCGGACAAAGCGCACGGCGAAATTCATGTCGTGTACCACCCGGGCGAGAAGGACGCGCCCGTTCGCGCCGGCCGCATGAGCGAGCTGATGCGTGAGGCCCCAGGCGAGTGGCGCCCGGTGCCAGAGAACCCGTCGTTCCTCGGCTTTTTCAGATTCAAGGAGTGGAGCTCATGAGCGCCAACCAGCCGCCGTCTTCCGCGCCGTCGCCCGGCCCAGCAGCCCCGCCACCAGGTGGCAACCGCGGAGCCCTCATCGCCATCATCGGCGTCGTCGCCGTCGTCGGCATCGTCGTGGGGGTCATGGAGGCCCGCAGCAAGGGCACCACGCCTCCGAAAGACGGGCCGATCTCGGGGCTGCCCGGCCCCACGTCGCAGCCCGCCGACACCGCTCCCACTGGCGCGTTCGATTCGCCCAACCGGCCCGAGCCCGTGTACGGCGCGATGGAAGAGACGCCAGCCGTCGAGAATACGCCCGAGCTCTTCTGGCTCGACGTTCATGATCCGAAGGCCGTGCACCAGACGCTTCGCAGCAACGCGTGGCTCGGCAAGGCGATGAAAGATCCCGTCGGCCAGGGCTTCATCGCCGCGTGGGGTGGCTTCTTCGGCACACGCGGCGAAGACATCGGCAAGGTCTTCACCGGCGCCGTCGCCGATCTCGTGCTCGATCAGGTGCTCGCCACGCGGTACCGCATCGTCTGGTACGGCGGTGAAGGCGCGAAGGGGGCTCCGGCCGTCGTCATTCCCAACCCGACGGCGGCGGCGAACGGCGCCTTCGACACGCTGGTGAAGGTCGCTGCGTCGGGCGGCTTCAACCCGCCCTCGTGCGTGACGGCTGGCGAAGCGAACGACGCCGGCATGACCGCGGAGTCGATTCACCGCGTGGTGCTCGCCGACAAGATCCTCTTCGCGGCGCGTTTGAAGGATCGCATCGTGCTCGCGCCCCGCCCGCAGGCCGCCATGCTGGCCATGTGCAAGGAGCTGCCGAAAGACGAGCCGCGCGCCGGTGTCGCCGTTTCGCTCGGCTTCTCGATGAGCGACTCGGGCCGCGGCGCGCAGGGCTTCGGCGCGATGCTCGGTCTCGACAACGTCGCCTCGCTCGACTTCGCCGCAGAGAACAACGCGTTCGTTCCGAAGGGGCTGGCGGCGAGCGCGGCCGGTGGTGGGCGGCTCGCGGCCGTCGCGCCGTCGCAAGAGCTGCTCAAGGCGATTCCCGAGAAGAGCGGGGTGGTGCTCTTTCTCGCGGTGAAGCTGCCGAAGGATCTCACCGCCACCGCCCTGCGCGACACGCTCGGCGCAGAGGGCGAAGACTTCAACAAGACGCGCAAGACGTGGGAGCTGGGTGAGCCGCGCCAGGCCGCCATCATCTGGAACCCGCGCGGCAACCGGAACACCGAGATCGCCGTGTTGTGGGGCAAGGCCGATGACGAGAAGGCGCTCGCCGAGGCGATGACGAAGGGCAACGGCGCGCTCCAGACGGGCAAGGCCTGCGGTGTGCTGGCGTACACGTCGACGAAGGACCTGCTGGCCGAGCTGCAGTCTGCGTGCGCCGGCAAGAAGCCGTCGATGCTGCAGGCGTCGCAGGCCGTCGTGAAGGGGGTCTCGCAGAACACGTCGCTGTCGCTGACGGTGAACCTGGGCCGCGTGCTCTCGCAGCTCACGCTCGATGGCTGGCTCTCGGAGCACCCTGCGCCGAACGCCACCACCGGCCCTCAGGAGATCGAGGCCGCCAGGAAGCTGCTCGAAGAACTGCCGACGGTCGGCTTCACGGCCACGGTGGGCTCCGATGGGAAGATCGTCTCGGGAGGGTTCCGGTCATGAAGTCGCTCCGTCTGCTGTTGGCGCTGCTCGTCGCTGCGCCTGCCCTCGCCAAGCCGCTCTACATCACGGTGCCGCGCAGCTTCGGCCCCAACGAGTCCCCGCGCCTCGAGGTGTCATTCGCCGAGAAGGAAGCCGTCGAGCTGCGCGTGCTGAAGCCGAAGGATCTGTCGGCGTTCGTGAAGAGCCAGCAGGCGCTGCGTCGCGCGTACGATCCACCGCCGACGCTCGCGAACCCCGGCCGTGCGCTCTCGCGAGGCATCAACGCCGTGGGCAGCCCGGTCGACCTGCTGCGCTTCTCGCTCGGTGGCGCCTTCCGCAAGACGGTGATCCCCGCGCTCGCTGATCCCCCCGCCCCGATGGCCGTCGACCCCGTTCAGCTCGATCAGGGCCCCGAGCGGCTCATCGGCGTGCCCACCAACATGGAGCTCGTGCGCAGCCAGTGGCTCAACCTCGATCTCGGCGGCAGCGATCGCGACTTCACCGTGCCGGGCTTCGAGGCGTGGAACGGAAACTCCGGCTACCAGGATCGCACCGTGCAGCTCGATCCCCTGCCGGCCGGTGTCTACGTCGTGCAGATGGTGCAGGGCTCGGTCGAAGGCCAGGTCGTCATGGTCGTCACCGATCTCACCGCCGTCGTGAAGCAGACCGACAACGACGTGCTCGTGCGCGTCGCCGGGCGTGATCAGCAGGCGAAGGCGGGCGTGGCCGTGAAGATCATGGCCGGCAAGCAGGTCGTCGAGGGCAAGACCGACGCGAACGGCGAAGTGCGCCTCACCGCCACCGAGCCGCGCCTCATCGTCACCGCGACGCTCGGCACCGACACCGCGCTCATCGACACCGACTTCTTCTCGACGCTCGCGATCGTTCCCGACGTGTTCCTCTATTCCGATCGGCCCATCTACAAGCCGGGTGACACTGTGCGGTTCCGCGGCGTGCTCCGCCAGCCCGACAGCGCGCTCGCTCGGCTCTTCAAGCCGAAGAAGGCCGAGGTCGAGGTGCAGTTGCTCTCCGACGGGCCCGTCGTGAAGGGTAAGGCGAAGGTCGACGAGTTCGGCGCGTTCTCGGGCCAGCTTACGGTGCCGACAGGCCTGCCCACGGGCGTGCTGCGCCTCACCGCGAAGGTCGACGGCCCCGATCACCAGTCGGAAGCGCGCGTGCAGGAGTACGTGAAGCCGACGTTCTTCGTCGAAGTGCTCACCGATGAAGAGACGGTCACGCCGGGAGGCAACATCAAGGCGAAGCTGCGCGTGCGTCGCTACGCCGGTGGCGCGCCGAAAGGCACCAAGTACCTCGTGTACCTGTACCGCACGCAGGTCGACTCTCCCGCGTGGGTCGATGACTCGGGCCTGGGCGGTAAGGGCTCCGCTGTCACGTATGGAACGCCGTCGACGACCGAAGGCGGGCTCTCGGTTCCCCAGAAGCTCTACAGCTCGGCCGAAGGCTACGGCGACGTCTGGGAGCAGGCCGCCGTCTTCACCGACGAGGGCGAAGCCGAGATCACCGTGCCCGTTCCGGCACTTCAGGACGGAGATGCCCGCAAGCCATGGCGCTACTCGTTGTCGGTTCGTGCGCGTGACGACCAGGGCACGTTCGCGAACGCCTCGAAGACGTTCTTCCTCGCCGAGAGCGATCTGCTCGGCACCGTGCTCGCTCGCCAGCGCGTGACGCGGCCCGGTGACGTGGCCCGCTTCTCGGTTCGTGCGTCGACGCTCTCGGGCAAGCCGTACGGCGTGACGAAGGGCGAGGTGCAGTTCGTGCTGCTCGGCGCCGATGGCACGACCACGAACCTCTCGAAGTCGGAGTTCTCGACGACCGAAGACGGCGTCGCGCGCCTCGAGGTGAAGGGCGAGAAGCCAGGCGTCGTCGAGGCGCAGGTCACGCTGAAGGACAAGAAGGGCCTCGCGTGGACGGGCACGACGACGACGCTCGTGCTCGGCAGCAGCGGTGAGGCCGTCATGCAGGTGCCGAACCTGACGCTCGAGGCGCTCGGTGGCGTGATGGAGCCGGGAGACACGGCCGAGGTCGTCGCGCTGCTCCCCACAGGCTGGGGCGTGAAGGAAGCGAACGAAGGCGCTGTGTGGGTCACGCTCACTGGCGCAGGCATCTTCAAGACCGAGCGCGTGCCGGTGAAGGGCCAGACGGTCGTCTACAAGTTCCCCATCGAGAAGCGGTTCGGCAGCGCTGTCTATGCGGCCGTCGCGTATCCGTCGGTCACCGGCCGCTGGGAAGAGCGCATCGCCGGGTTCCGCATCGTGCCGAAGGAGCGCACGTTGTCGGTCGACATCAACCCGGAACGCTCCGAGGCCGCGCCGCTCACCACGCAGACGCTCACCATGCGCGTCACCGATCACCTCGGACGGCCCGTTCAGGCGCAGCTCTCGGTGGGCGTGGTGGACAAGGCCGTCTACGCGCTCCAGAGCGAGTTCCGGCCAGGCATCGTCGACTTCTTCTATCCAGTCGGTCGCGACAACGTGTCCACGTTCGCCTCGAGCGAGTTCCAGGGCTACGGCTATGGCGATCGCATCGCGATGCAGTTGGCGAAGTTGCCGAAGCGTCAGTTCGCCGCGGTGAAGCCGCCGACCAAGCCGCAGAAGGAAGACGACACGGTCTATTGGAACCCCTCGGTCGTGACCGATCGAGATGGCCGCGCGACGGTGACGTTCAAGCTCAACTCGATGCAGACGCTGTGGACGAT
>JAEUJR010001131.1 GCA_016793585.1 Archangium sp. | reverse complement strand
GATTCGCGACGGCATCAGCACCGACGTGCAGGAGATCGACGGCGCCTCGAACAACGGCGTCGAGAACGTTCGCGAGATTCGCGAGAACGCGAAGTACCAACCGCAGCGCGACCGCTTCAAGATCTACATCATCGACGAAGTACACATGCTCTCGGGCGCCGCGTTCAACGCGCTGCTGAAGACCCTCGAAGAGCCGCCCGGTCACGTGAAGTTCATCTTCGCCACCACCGAGGCGCACAAGCTGCCCGACACGATTCTGTCGCGTTGCCAGCGCCACAACTTCCGCCGCATCTCGCAGTCCGCCATGCTCAAGCGCCTGAAGGAGACCGCCGAGCTCGAGAAGGTGAAGATCTCCGACTCGGCCCTCTCGCTCATCGTGCGCCAGTCGGAAGGCGGCATGCGTGATTCGTTGTCGCTGCTCGATCAGGTGCTGAGCGCGTGCGGCAACGAACCCAAAGACGCCGACGTCGCCGAAGCGCTGGGCACCATCGATCGCACCGTCGTGCACTCCCTGGCGAAGGCGCTCGTCACGCGTGACGCGGGCACCGTGCTCAAGGTCACCGAAGAGCTGTGGAACCGCGGCGTCGATCTGCGCCGGCTCGCCGAGGAGCTCGCGTGGTGGCTGCGGCACCTGTTCGTCGCGCGCGCCACTGGCGCTGCTCCCGAAGAGCTCGCCGATACCGATCGTGAAGCGGTCGTCGCCCTCGCGCGTGACGCCGAAGCGGCTCAGCTCGCGCGCTTGTTCGACGTGGTGCACTCGGGCGTGTGGGAGATCGCGCGCGCTCCACAGCCGCGCCTCGCGTTCGAAATGACGCTGCTGAAGGCCCTGCACCTGTCGCCGGCCGCGTCGATTCCCGAGCTGATCAGCCGCGTCGAACGCCTCGCCTCGGGTCAGCCCGCGGCCGGAGCGCCTGGAGGTCGCTCCACCTCCGCGCCCTTTCGCGCCTGAAGCACCTGCAGCGAGGGTCGCCGCGCGTCCGGCAGATCTTCCGAAGCCCGCGCCACCGCCCGAGGTTCGCCTCGTCAACCGCACGTTGCCGCCCTCGGCTGCGCCGGCGGTCGACGACGTTCCCGCCGAGCCAGACGAGAAGCTCTTCGCTCCCGAGGGCAGCGCCGAAGGGTGCGCGTCGGGCGAGTGTCTTCCCGACGGAGCGCCCATCACCGCCGCAGTCGAAGCGACGAAGCCCGCAGCCGCGCCGCCGGTCGCTCTCCCGAAGCCTGTCGATGCACCGAAGCTGGCAGCCGCTCCGACGGTTGCGCCCCCGAAGCCCGTTGCTGCTGCGCACAGACCAGTCGACCCGCCGCGTGCCGTCGCGCCATCGAGTCAGCTCGAGCAGTGGAAGGTCGCGGTCGAGGCCGTCCGCGTCGCGTCTCCCCGGCACGGCAAGTCGCTGAGCCACGGCCGCTTCGTCGGCATGGAGCCCGGCACCATTCGCATCGCGTTCCCCAACGACGCCGCGTTTCACCGCTCCACCGTCTTCGGCATGTCGCGCCAGCTGATCGAAGAGGTGCTCACCAAACACTTCGGCCGGCCCACCAAGGTCGCCGAAGACAACACCTCGCACGCCCTCGCCGCCGCTGCCCCCAGCATCGCCGAAGACGAAGCCAAAGAGACCGCCGCCCGCCATACCGCCATCGACGCGCACGTGGCGCAGCACCCCGCCATCAGAAACGTGCTCCGCATTCTCGGCGGCACCGTCGAGCACGTGCAGTACCTCGAGCCCGTTCGAGAGGCGCCCTCGCTCGTGCCGACCGCCAGCGTTCCCGACGACGAGTGACGTCTGTTCAGGACCTTTCGAATCCGCTACGCCCCCACGCCTCACATCACCCGGAGTCGTTCATGCCTGGAGTCGATCTCAACTACTTCATCCGTCAGGCCAACAAGCTGACCGAGAAGATCGAGAAGCGGAAGCAGGAGCTCGCCGCCGAGACGGTCGAAGGCAAGGCCGGCGATGGCCTCGTCGTCGTCGTCGCCACCGCGACGCAGGAGATCAAGAGCATCAAGATCGACAAGAAGGCCGTCGACGATCTCGCCATGCTCGAAGACCTCGTCACCGCCGCCGTCAACGCCGCCCTCGTGCAGAGCAAGGAGCACCAGCAGAAGGAGCTCGCGAAGGTCTCGGGCGGCATCAAGATTCCCGGCATCACCTGAGCCACGCCGATGACCCCCGACGCGATCAACCGGCTCGTGGCGCAGCTCGCGCGCCTGCCCGGCATCGGTGAGAAGACGGCTCAGCGGCTGTCGTTTCATCTGCTCCGCACGCCCGATCTCGCGCGCGGTTTGTCGAACGCCCTCGTCGAGGTCGTCGATCGCGTCAAGCTGTGCCCGCGCTGCTTCAGCCTGCACGACGGGCCCGAAGACACGCGCTGCGGCTACTGCACCGACGCCCGCCGCGAAGAGCGGCTGCTCTGCGTCGTCGAGGGTATCTCCGATCAGCTCGCCATCGAGCGCACGAAGGAGTTCCGCGGGCGCTACCACGTGCTCCACGGGGTGCTCTCACCGCTCGAGGGCGTCGGGCCCGAACAGCTGCGCATCAAGGAGCTGCTCACCCGCCTGCAGGACTCGGCCGTCGAAGAGATCATCGTCGCCACCAACCCCGACGTCGAAGGTGAAGCCACTGCGCTCTACCTGACCCGCCTGCTCAAGCCGATGGGCCTTCGGGTCTCCCGCCTCGCCCAGGGAATTCCCATGGGGGGCGATCTCGAATACGCCGATCAGGCCACGCTCGCCCGCGCGCTCACCGCACGCCGCGAGCTGTGACTGACACGCCACACCCACGACTCGGAAAGAGGAGTGGACCCCGAGCCCTTTCGCGGGGATAAAGCGTGAAACGCCGTTCGCCGTCTGCTACACCTTCCACGTCTT
>JAEUJR010001022.1 GCA_016793585.1 Archangium sp. | reverse complement strand
GGTGTTCGATCTCACCGTCGAGCACGAGTGGCACACGTTCGTCGCCGAAGACATCGTCGTGCACAACAAGCAGGCACCTGGTTGCAGCATCCCCGACGGAGGCAGAACGAGCATCGCCACGCCAGACGACGAGCGCCCGGTCTGCAGCTGTGGGAACACACGCTTCGGCCGGTGGACCTGCGCCAACGGCGCAGGATTGGCCACGTGCGAACTCTGCGGAACGGTCGACGCGGGCTCGCCCTGAGCCGCTCAGCCCAGCTGCTTGATCAGCTCGCGCGCGATCACGATGCGCTGAATCTCGCTGGTGCCTTCGTAGATCGTCTGCACGCGCGCATCGCGCAGGTACCGCTCGACGGGGAACTCGTCGATGTACCCGTAGCCGCCGTGAAGCTGCACGGCCTTGTCCGCGACGCGGTTCGAAGTTTCCGACGCGAACAGCTTGGCCATCGAGGCCTCACGCGTGAACGGAACCTTCGACTCCTTGAGGAACGCCGCGCGCAGGGCCAGCAGCTCGGCCGCGTTCGTCTGCGTCTGCATGTCGGCCAACATCCACTTCACGGCCTGGAACTCGCCGATCGCGTTGCCGAAGGCCTGCCGATCCTTCGCGTATTTCACCGAGGCCTCGATGGCCGCGCGCGCGGTGCCAACGGCCTGTGAGGCGATGCCGATGCGTCCACCGTCGAGGGCCGTCATCGCGAGCTTGAAGCCATCTCCGAGACGACCGAGCAGGTTCTCTTCGGGGATCTCGCAGTTCTCGAACAGGAGCGGCACGGTGTTCGACCCGCGCAGACCCATCTTGTCTTCGTGTTTGCCCGCGGTGAGGCCGGGAGTGCCCTTCTCGACGATGAAGCACGAGAGGCCCTTGTTGCCCTCGTTCGAGGTGCGGGCCCAGACGACGATCACGCCGGCGTGAGCGCCCGAGGTGATCCACTGCTTGGTGCCGTTGAGCACCCAGCGATCACCCTTCTTCACGGCCGTCGTGCGGCCTGCGCCCGGGTCGGAGCCCGCGTGCGGTTCGGAGAGCGCGAAGGCCCCGGCGATGGCCGCGCCGCTGGTCAGCCGCGTGACGTGCTTCTGCTTCTGGGCCTCGGTGCCGAACTGACAGATGAGCTCGGCGCACATGTTGGTGACGCACATGCCGACCGAGGTCGAGCAGCACGCGGCCGAGATCTCCATCACCGCGAGCGCGTAGCTGACGACTCCCGCGCCGGCGCCGCCGTACTCGGTGGGCACGTTCACGCCGAGCAGCCCGAGCTCTCCCATCTGCTTGTACGTCTCAGCGGGGAAGATCTCGTTGCGATCGGTCTCGCGCGCCTTCGGAGCCACCACGTTCTTCGCGAACGTGCGCGCGGTGTCACGAATCAGCTTCTGGGTCTCGGAGAGCTCGAAGTTCACGGGTCTCCAGAATCAGTTCACGGCCTTGAGGTTGAACGGGAACTCGATCGGGTGCGCCTTGCCGTCTGGCGGCGAGGGGAACTGCATGGTCGAGAGCACCGACACCACGCAGTCGTGCAGGCGCGGGTCCTTCAGGGTGCTGGTCTTCTTGTCGACCTTCGCGCCCGTCACCATGCCGTCGCCCGTGATCGAGAACGCCGTCTTGAGCGAGCCTTCGACCGCCTTGTCCTTCGCGGCGAGCGTCTCTTCGTAACAAGACTGAATCTGCGGCTGGTACGAGAGCACCACCTGCTTGATCGAGTCGGGGGTGAAGGGCAGCTTCGAGATGTCGATGCCGTTCACCACGGTGGCCGAAGTGCCGCCGTCGGCATTCACGGCCGCCGCCGAGCCCACGCTCTTCACCAGATCCTTCATCGTGTTCTTGCCGGCCTTGGGGTCGGCGTGCAGCGACAGCGCAACCAGCGTCGAGAGGAGAATCATGGGTCAGTCCTTCAGCATGTTGGCGGAGATGACGATGCGCTGAATCTCGCTCGTGCCTTCGTAGATCTCGGTGATGCGCGCGTCGCGAACGTGGCGCTCGGCGTCCATCTCCTTCGAGTAGCCCATGCCGCCGAAGACCTGCAGCGCCTTGTTGGCGACGCGGCTGGCCATCTCGCTGGCGTAGAGCTTGGCCATCGCCGACTCCTGCGAGTGGCGAACGCCCTTGTCCTTCAGCACGGCGGCGCGGTGCACGAGCAGGCGGGCCGCGTCGATCTCGGTCGCCATGTCGGCGAGCATGAACTGAATCGCCTGGTGTTCACGAATGAACTTGCCGAACGACTTGCGCTCACCCGAGTAACGAACGGCCTCTTCGAGCGCCGCACGCGCGATGCCGAGCGCCTGCGCCGCGATGCCGATGCGGCCGCCGTCGAGCGTCGACATGGCCACCTTGAAGCCATCGCCTTCCTTGCCCAGCATGTTCTCGGCAGGCACCTCCATGTCTTCGAAGTACATGGTGCAGCTCCACGCGGCGCTGATGCCCATCTTCTTGTCGGGCGGCATGCGGCGGAAGCCCCTGGTGTCGGTCGGCACGATGAACGGCGTGATGCCTTTGTGGCCCGCTTCCTTGTTCGTCATCGTGAAGAGCACGATCGCGTCGGCCTTGGGGCCATTCGTGATCCAGTTCTTCGAGCCGTTGATGATGTACCGGTCGCCCTTCTTCACGGCGACGGTCTGCTGCGCGGCGGCGTCGCTGCCCGCTTGCGGCTAGGTGAGGCCGAAGCACCCCAGCTTCTCGCCGCGCGCGAACGGCGCGAGCCACTTCTCCTTCTGCGCGTCGGTGCCGAACTTCATGATCGGGTCGGAGTAGAGCGAGTTGTTCACCGACATGATCACGCCGGTCGAAGCGCAGCCGCGGCTGATCTCCTCCATCGCGAGCGCGTAGCAGACGTTGTCGAGGCCGGCGCCGCCCCACTTCTCGGGCACTGCCACGCCCAGCAGCGACAGCTCGGCCAGCTTCTTCACGGCTTCGGCCGGCCACTCGTGGTGCTCGTCCCACTTGCGGGCGTTGGGAATGAGCTCTTTCGCGGCGAACTCCCGCGTCATCTTCTGAATGTCCTTCTGGATCTCCGACGGCTCGAAGTTCATGCGCGGCAGATAGCAGTCTGGCCCGCGCTGGTACAGGCAACGAGCAGGCGAGCATCAGGGCTGGTTCCGGCACCCTTCAGCGCATGTCGATCTCGACGTTGTAGTCGCCGCCCACCTGCACCCTGAGCGGCTGCGGCCCGCCGAACTCGAAGCCGCGGGCCTTGAGCTCGAAGGTGTGTGCGCCAGCGGCCAGCTCGAGCGTCATCGGCGTCGTGCCCATCAGCTTGCCGTCGACGAAGACCTCTGCCGTCGCGCCGGGAGTCTTGAACCGCACGCGCCCATCGCCGGGCTTGCCCTTCACTGCGGGTGGCGGATCGACGGGCCTGGGCTCGGCGGGCTTCGCTTCGGGCGTGGGCGGCTGGGGACGAGGTCTGGGCGCCGCCGCGATCGGTCTGGGCTTCTCCACGAGCGCAGGAGAGCCCGCGTCGACGACCTCCTCCTGCGGGCCGGCGTCAATCATGTCGTGCCCTGCGTCGACGGAGGGCTGCGCGCCTGCGTCGGTCACCTCGGCCACGCCGGCGTCGATCTCGGGCACCTGGAGCGGCACCGTGATCGTTCGCACCGGAGCGGGCACGGGTGCGATGGCGGGCATCGAGGGCGGCGGTGGGGGCTGCGACCGAACGTACGCCGCGCCACCCGCGAGCCCCACGAGCGCGAGCAGCAGGGCGGCGCCGACGACGATTCCCGCACGGCCTGCTGGCGGAGCGGGCTGCACCGCCGTGCCCACTTCGCGCTCGGGGCCCTTCTGTCCAGCGCTCGAGTCACTGATCGTCGAGCGCTGCCCCGAGCTCGAGCCGGTTCGGTAGTTGCGGCTCGACCCGGTGCCCGTGCCCTTGATGCGCAGCTCCGCCGGCACGCTCTCCAGCGGCGCCTCGGGCCCGCTGCGGCGAACCGAAGACACCAGCGCCTGCCGTTTGTCGCGATCTCCCGGGAAGAGCTCTTCGAGCCACTCACCCACCAGCGGCGCGTCGATCGTCTCTCCCGACCTCGAGAGCAGCTCCCGCAGCGCGCGGGCGAACTCCCTCGCCGTCTGAAACCGCTTCGAGGGATCACGATCGAGCGCGCGCATCGCGATCGCGTCGAAGCCGGCTGGCACGCTGGGGTTCACCGACGACGGCGGCGCGATCGCGTCGCTCAGCACCGCCCGGCCCGTCGCCGCAGGGTCGTCGCGCTGAAACAGGCGGGCTCCCGAGACGCCTTCCCACAGACACACGCCAAGCGCCCACACGTCAGCGCGCCGGTCGACGCCCTTGCCGCGAATCTGCTCGGGAGCCGCGTACTCGAACTTGCCCTTGAACGTCCCCGCGTCGGTCGCCGTCGAGCGTTCTCTCGCGCGCGCGATGCCGAAGTCGACCACCTTCGCCACGCCGTCGTAGGTGATGAACAGGTTGTGGGGCGAGACGTCGCGGTGCACGACGTCGAGGGGCTGGCCGTCGACCCCCTTCGTCTCGTGCGCCGCGTGAAGGCCTTCGGCCGCATCGGCGAGCACGCGCGCGATCAGCCACGGGTGCAGCGGGTGCCGTTCGGTGCCCGCAAGGTGTGTCTTGAGCACCCGATCGAGCGACTCGCCCTCGAGGTACTCCATGACGAGGTAGTACGAGCCCTCCTGCTCGCCGAAGTCGAAGACGGTCGAGACATTGACGTGGTTGATCGCCGAGACGATGCGCGCCTCGTCGAGGAACATCGACACCACCGCTTCGTCGGCCGCCAGGTGCTCGTGCAACAGCTTCACCGCGACGACCTTGTCGGCGCCGCCCGCGCCCGTCGCTTTCGCGAGATAGACGCCCCCCATGCCGCCGACCGCGATGCGATAGCGAAGCTGATACCGACCAAGCGTGGTGGGAACGTTCAAGCGCCCCGAATTCTACCGGCATCAGAGCGCTGTCCCTCGAAATCACCCGTCGGCGGAACGCGGGGGCCCGCTGTGGTGTCATGGGTCGGCCATGTCGCTCCCTGACGAAGAGATGTGGTTCGAAAGCCCACCTCGAGCCACCTGCGCGGCGCACGATCGTACGGCCGAGAGCGTGTGCTCCCGCTGCGGCAGCTTTCAGTGCGAGCTCTGCGTCACGCCATCGGAGCGATCGCTCTGCCACACGTGCGCGATGACGGTGACGACCCAGACCCTGCCGGGGCTCTCGCGGCGGGCGGCGTGGAAGCTGGTGTTGCTGCCGCTCGTCGGCATCGGGTGTCTGCTCGCGCTCGCCTCGAAGGGCGCTCCGCTGCGCACGCTGAACTCCGAGCAGCTCACCTTCCTGGCGGCGTGGCTCATTCCCTTCGCGTGCGGGCTGGGCTTGTTGCTGCGGCCGCTCGCCCCCCTGGCCTTCCTCGGCAGCCTGGTGTCGATCGCGCTCGTGTCGGTGGTGCTGGTGCCGCCCCTCATCGCCGACTTCAACGGGCAGCGGGTGCTCGATCTGGTGATTCTCGCCGCGGCGCCGCTGGTGGCCGTCAGAGACGCCTTCGCCATCGATCGCACCCACCGCCAACGGCACCTGCTGGCGTCGATGGCCAACGCCTGACTGCAGGTCGGGCTGTGCGGCACGCGACTGCCTCGCTAGCCTCGGCCCCTCACTGCGAGGGGGAAGCGCGTGACGATTCTGCCGATGGTGGTCGCGTTGTCGTTGACGGCGACCGAGAAGCCCAAGCTGGCCGTGCTCGATCTGCAGGTGAGTGGCGCGACCGCCGAAGAAGGCACCGCGCTCACCGACGCCATCACCCAGCAGGTCTCGAGGCGAGAGTTCTTCCAGGTGATCGCCTCGGCCGACATTCGCACCCTGCTCGGCATGGAGCGGCAACGGCAGCTGCTCGGCTGCAGCGAAGAGTCGAGCAGCTGCACGGCCGAGCTCGCGGGAGCGCTTGGCGCGCGGTTCGTGTTGAGCGGCACGCTGTCGAAGCTGGGTGACGCGTACCAGCTCTCGCTGCAGACGCTCGACACGCAGAAGTCGCAGCCCGTGGGGCGCAGCATTCGCATCGCCTCCGACGTGAAGGAGCTGGCCGATCAGCTGCCCGCCGCCACCGCCGAGGCCACCGGGACACCCGCGCCCCAGCCGCCTTCGCGGGTGTTGCCGGTCACCCTCATCGGCGTCGGCGCCGCCGCGCTGATCGCGGGATCCATCGTCGGGTTCTCGACGCTGCTCGAAGAGAACGGCATCAACCGGGATCTCTCGAAGGACCCCGCGACGGGCAGCTTTCTTCGCCTCGAGCAGTACCAGCGAGACGCCGAGCGCATCGGGCTTCAGCGCACGATCTCGATCGCGTCGCTCATCGCCGGCGCTGCGCTCGTGGGCACCGGCGTCTTCTTCGCGATTCGACCGGTGAGCGGCTCGAGCGCGTCGCTCGTTCCGACCGCCAACGGGTTCGCGTTCGTGGGGGTGTTCCCATGAAGCGGCTGGGGCTGCTGACGGTGCTCGCGCTGATCGGGTGCCGGTCGTCGATCGATCTCTCGGGTGGGCGGGCGTACGCGTGCTCCCGCGATGGAGGCGTCACCGGCTGCACGTCGGGCTGGCTGTGCGGTGACGACCTGCGGTGCTTCGACCCTGATGCGGGCCTCGCGCGCGCCTGTGAGACGGCGCAGACGGGCTGCGGCGGCGGGTGGAAGTGTGGCTTCGACAAGGTCTGCTTCGATCCCTCCGTCGTCGATGGGCCCGTGCGCGGCTGCAGCGACCCGCGCCTGCACTGCCCGACGGGCTGGCACTGCGGCTTCGACAACACCTGCTTCGACCCAGCGCGCTTCGATGGGCCGCGCCGCGCGTGCGCCGATCCGCTCCTGCACTGCCCGCAGGGCTGGAGGTGCGGCATCGATCGGCTCTGCTTCGACCCGGCGGAAGCGATGGCAGATGGCGGAGCGCGGCAGTGCACCGACCCAGCGCTCCATTGTTCGACGAACGAACGCTGTGGGCTCGACGGGCTCTGCTTCACGCCCGTGCGCTCGCCTGACGCCGGCGCTGGCCCCGACTGCGTGCGCGACGATCAATGCCCCACCGACTGGCGCTGCGGCATCGAAGACGTCGATCGGCGTCGTCGCTGCCAGCCCATCGGCGTCGGGGGGCCGTGGGCCTGCCGCACCGACTCCCACTGCGAAGGCTGGCGCTGCAACCCCGTCGAGCTGCGCTGCACGGCCCCACCCACGCCTCCCCTGCCGACGGCGCTCTCGGGCTTCGTGTTGACGCACCTGAGCCCGCTGCTCGACGCAGGTGTGCCGTCGGCGTTCAGCATCAGTGGCGCCTTTGGCAGCAACGGCACGGGCCGGTCGATCGTCAGCGCCGACTCGTCGGCGGTTCGGCTCTTCACGCGACTGACCGATCCCCTGCCGCTGCCCGATGGTGGCTCGAGCCAGATCCTCTCCCGCGTCGAGCCGTGGCCGGCGGCGCAGCTCGAAGACCTCATCGCCGGGCCGCAGCAGGCCTGGGTGCTGTTCAGGGATGGAGGGCTGGCCATGCTCTCGACGGCCGATGGCGGCACCAGCTTCGTGAGCATGCCCGGCTTCTCGAGCGCGAAGGAACGCCTGCTGCGGCGGTTCGATGGCCGGCCTGTCGCGCTCTGGAGAAACCCCGACGCGGGCACGGTGACGCAGGTGATGCTCGATGAGCCCCCTGCCCCGCTCGTGTGGAACGACTCGCTCTGCGCGCTGGCCTTCTCGGGGTCACCCGGGCGCCTCGTCGACGTCGCGCTCCACAACCGCCAGCTGATCGAGCTCTTCGAGCACGGCTACTGCCTTCAGACGGGCAGCACGCCCGCGACCACCTTCTTCCGCGAGTTCGATGCCGGCGTCGCCACCCGCCTCCTGGTCGACCCGCAAGGCGGTGCGAACGTCACGGGGCACCTCGCCTTCGAGCTCGTCGTCGATGGCGGCGCACGGCGCTACTTCTCGACGGTCATTCGCAACGACCCGATGGGCATCACGCCCACGCAGAACGCAGGCCCCTGCCCCGTCTGCCCAGGCGGCCTCGACCCCGAGTTCGTGATGAACCTCGAGGGTACGCGTGATGGCACCGGCCCTGCGCTGCTGGCGCGCTGCCCTGCCGCCACGCTGATGGATGCGGGGGTCGCCACCGGCACGTGGATCATCTCTCCGCGAAGCGGGCCCACCTGTCAGTGGTCGTTCGACCGGGTGTTCGACGAAGACGGCACCACCCCGTTCCGTGACCCCTTCGTCTCACGAGCCTCGCAGGCCAACCAGCCGGCCATCGCGGCGTCGCACGGCCGGGCCTGGTACTGGCAGACCCCGGGCGACCCGCTCGATCCTGCGCCGGGAGGCCTGGTGCCCTGGTTGCTCGATCGCACGGTCGACGTCGGAGCACGGGTCTTCGTCGGCGGGCAGGAGCGGCTCTTCTTCATCAGCCGCAACACGCTCTTCGCCTTCGACGAGCAGCTCGGCTTCCACGCGCAGAACCAGTTCCCCACTGCGTTCGCGCCGATCGCGTCGGTCACCGGTCAACGCGCGTGGGTGGTGAGCGCGACGCAGATCTACGACGGGCGCCCGCAGGTCGTTCAGACCGACACGCCGCCGGCGGTCGCGATTCCCCCGACGGGGCGGCTGTTCGGCACGCCGGCCTCTGGCGTCTTGCAGGGAGAGCTGCTCGTCATCGCGGCCGCCGACACGCTCTACGTCGGCAACGTGAAGCAGAACCTGATCTCGTCGCTCAACCCGCCGACCGAGCTTCGCGTGGCGGCGGTCCCGGCGCCGGGGCTTCCGATTCGCAGCGTGGCGGCTCAGGAGCCAACCGATGGAGGCGTCACCAGCGTCTGGGCGGTGACCGACACGGGGGTGTTCCTCTCGACCTCCGACGATCTGCGCCGGTGGACGTCGGTTCGCGTGCCGCTCGGGCCGTTCGAAGGCGCCGCGATCGCGACGTGGGCGACCCCGCAAGGTGCCTTCGCGCTCACCAACTCGGGGCTCGTGCTCTCGTTGCCGACCGCCGTGCCGGTCTCGGTCAGCGCTGGCGGCGCCCTCATCGACAGCGCGCGGGTCTGCCGGGCGACGGTGGCTCTCGTTCAGCAGCCCGGGGGCCTCGTGCTCTCGGTGCTGCAGGGCTCGGCTGACGGCGGGCTGGCGACGTGGAGCGCCGGCCAGATGCTCGACGTCACCACCGCGAAGCTCCTGTCGACGGGCGACGAGCTGTACGTCTCGACGTCGACCGGCAGAGTCACGGGCGCGAAGCCCGTGCTCACTGGACCGTGCGAGTGATCAGGCGTTCTTGAAGGCGGCCTTCCGCTTCTCGAGGAAGGCGCGCATGCCCTCCTTCAGATCGTCGGTGCCGAAGAGTAGCCCAAAGGCCTGACGCTCGATCTCGTTCGCGTCCTTGAGCGGCAGATCGGCGCCGGCCTCCATGACGCGTTTGGCCTGCGCGAGCGCGACCGGGCCGCGAGACGCGATCTTGTGGGCGATCTCCTTGCAGCGCGGCAGCAGCGCTTCGGGCGCGAACACCTCGAGCGCGAGCCCGATCTCCTTCGCCTTCGCGGCGTCGATGGCGTCGCCGGTGAAGACGAGCTCCCTGGCGCGGTTGCGGCCAACCAGACGGGTGAGCCGCTGGGTGCCACCGAAGCCGGGGATCACGGCGAGGGTCACCTCGGGCAGCCCGAGCTTCGCCTTCTCGCTCGCGTAGAGCAGATCACACGCCAGCGCGAGCTCGAGCCCGCCACCCAAGGCGAACCCGTTCACCGCCGCGATGGTGGGAATTGGAAGGGCCTCGAGGCGCGCGAAGACCTCGTGGCCCTTCGTCGACAGCGCGAGGCCCTGCATCGGGGTGAAGTTCGCCATCTCGGCGATGTCGGCGCCGGCCACGAAGGCCTTCTCACCCCCGCCCGTGATGATCAGCACGCGCGCGTCGGCGTGCGCGACGATCTGGGTCAGCGCACCATCGAGCTCGGTCAGCACCTGCAGGTTGATCGCGTTCAGCGCCTTTGGCCGATCGATGGTGATCAGCGCGACGGGGCCTTCGAACTCCAGCTTCACGAACTCGGCGGTCATGGTGGCTCCGGTGGCTCAGTAGGTGAAGAAGCCGCGGCCCGTCTTCTTGCCGAGCCAGCCAGCGTCGACGTACTGCTTGAGCAGCGGGCTCGGGCGGTACTTGTCGTCACCGAGGCCCTCGTGGAGCACCTTCGCGATCGCGAGCACGGTGTCGAGGCCGATGAAGTCGGCCAGCGTGAGCGGGCCCATGGGCTGGTTGGTGCCGAGCTTCATGGCGGTGTCGATGTCTTGCGGGCTGGCGAGCCCCTCGTGCAGCGCGAAGCACGCCTCGTTCAGCATGGGGATCAAGATGCGGTTGACGATGAAGCCGGGGAAGTCCTTCGAGACGACGGTGGTCTTGCCCATCTTCTCGGCGAGGGCCTTCGTGGTTGCGTAGGTGGCGTCGCTGGTGGCCGCGCCGCGAATGATCTCGACGAGCTGCATGATCGGCACGGGGTTCATGAAGTGCATGCCGATGACGGCGTCGGGGCGCTTCGTGGCCGACGCGATGCGCGTGATGGGAATCGACGAGGTGTTGGTGGCGAGCACACCGCCGGGGCGAACGACCGCGTCGAGGTCGCGGAAGATCTTCTTCTTGAGCTCTTCGTTCTCGGAGACGGCCTCGATGCCGACGTCGACGTTCTTCACGTCGAGCACCGAGTTCGTGGTAGCGAGGCGGCCCAGCGCGGCGGCGCGGTCGGCGTCGGCGAGCTTGCCCTTCTCGACGAGCTTGCCGAGGCCCTTCTCGATGCCGGCCTTCGCCTTCGCGACGACGTCGGGCGAGACGTCGACGAGCGTGACCTGGTGACCCGAGGTGATGCCGACCTGCGCGATGCCGGCGCCCATCTGCCCGGCGCCGATGACGACGATGTGGTTGGTGGACATGCGCGCGCAGATAGCACGCGGAAAGCACGAGTCGACGGTCAGCGATGCGGCAACCACGGCGCGCAGTTCACGCGAACGCCGAACGGCCCGTCTTCGACACACGCCAGGTGAACCTTCGAGTGAACCAGCTCGAGGTGAGCGCCGCCCAGCAGCAGCGTGAGCACGATCAACATGACGAACCAACCGGGCTCGAGCGGCCTGCGAACCGTGCGCGCGACGAAGCCGATGACGCCCAGCGTCCACATCACGAGCGCGACCGAGAGCGCGTCTGCGATCATCGCGCCGGCCGGCATCGGCTGCCCCTCGACCACCTGGCGAATCTCGAGCGCGTACCAGGCGCTGGGCAGGCCGACCAGCAGCGCCACGACGAGTAAGCAGCATGACGCGACCAGGTTCGTCGGTGTCACTGAAGTTCGCGCATCAGCTGTCGGCATTCGGGTTGGGAGGGAGCTTCGTCGAGACACCGGCCGAGCGCCTCCTTCGCTTCGACGCGCTGAGCCAGCTCGATGCGAATCACCCCGAGTAGCAACCACGCCTCCGCCCTGCCCGGCTCGAGCAGCACCGCGTGTTCGGCCACCGGCAACGCTTCGGTCAGCTTCTTCTGGAGCACCAGCGCGCGCGCGAGCCCCAGATGCCCGTCCGTCACGTTCGGAGCCGAGATGATCAACTGGCGGTACGCCTTCTCGGCCTCGATCGGCTTGTTCTGCTTCAGCTTCAGCAGCGCGAGGTTGAAGCGCGCTTCGGCGTAGTCGGGGTTCGTCTTGAGGGCCTGGCGCAGCACGCCCTCTGCCTCGACCAGCCGGTTCTCCTCGAGGTACAGAATGCCGAGGTTGTTCGCGGCCTGCGCCTGATCCTGAAAGTTCCGGAGCGCCTTGATGAACCAGCTCTTCGCGCCTTCACGATCTCCGCGCAGCTTGCGAATCAGCCCTTTGTTCGTCTGGGCGTCCCAGTAGTAGTCGCAGAACTCGAGCGAGTGATCGCACAGGGCTTCTGCGTCATCGAGCGCGCCCGTCGAGAGGGCCTCCGCGCAACGCGTGTTGTACTCGACCGCCGCATCGTTCGGCGGCGCACGATTCGGGCACGCCGTCACCAGCACCAGGGCGCTCAGCGCCACACTTCTGAACATGATCGTCTCCTGTGTCCCCGAGCAGGGGTGGACACGGGAACGACGACCAGCGCAGGCGGAGGCGCCGCCACGAAGCTCACCAACGCCCGCTCGATGATCTCGAGCGTCGAGCGAAGCGTGAGTTCGAGCCGAACGAACAACCGCATGCGGGGTTATCGGCCAGCCACCGCTCGCGGTTGCGTCAGGGCGTCGGCTCGATCACCAGCGAATCGGCGCCACCGGGGTCGAACGACTTCTGGAACACGCGGGGATCAGCGGCGTCTTTCAGCCACACCACCGCCACCGCGCGGTGCGGCCCGCTGCGCAGCACGACCTGTTGCTTGAGCTCCTCCGAGACGCCCGAGGGAAACATGCGCTCCTCGCGTCGCAGGAGCGTCTCTTCACGCCACACCTGCAGCTCGACCTTGCGCACGTCGCCATAGGGCACGTTGAAGCGCCAGGTGACGTCACGCGACGTCGCGAAGAACCCGAAGCCGCCCTTCCAGACGATGGTGCCGACGATCAGCGCGATGACGAGCGGCAAACGCCGGCGAAGCTGCGAGGCCCTGCCTTCACTCGGATTCATCACCGTCGTGCTTCTTCTTGTCCTTCTTCGGCACCTCGTACTTCGTCTTCAGCTCGTTCACCGTGATCTTCGGCAACAGCGACGGCGACTGGTCCTTCACGCGATCGGGCACGAGCTTCACCTCGGCGCGCACCTCGATCGTCATGCCCGCGATCATCTTGAGGAACTCGTCGCGCATGCGATCGCTCTGGAGGAACTTGCGAACCTCCTCCGTGACGACGCGGCCGATGTCTTCTTTGGTCTTGTCGGCCTGCGCGAGCACGAGCCCGAGCACTTCTTTGGGCAGCTTGAGCTGGCCTGCGACCTTGCGAATGCCCTCTTCGCTCATCACGACGGCGCCGAGGCTGGCGGCCGCGAACCGGCGCACGAAGTCGGTGACCCCGCCCCGCCGCTGCTCCTCGGTGGCGTCGTCGTCCAACGGATCCATGTCGGGCTGCTGCGGAGTCTCGGAGGCCATGGCGCGTTGCAGCATACCGCGCCCGGCCCCAGGAGTGTTGCCTTACGGCGTGGCGCGAATCTCGACGATCTTGTCGCCTTCGAGGAGCGCGTCGACGACCTCCTGGCCCTTCACGACCTCACCGAACGCCGTGTACTTGCCGTCGAGGTGGGGCTGGGGAGCGGCGGTCACGAAGAACTGCGAGCCACCTGTGTCCTTGCCCGAGAGCGCCATGCCGACGACGCCACGCGCGTAGACGCGGTGATTCACCTCGCAACGAACCGTGTAGCCCGGCCCGCCTTCGCCATCACCGCGGGGGTCGCCACCCTGCGCGACGAAGTCAGGCACCACGCGGTGGAAGGTGAGGCCCTTGAAGAAGTTCTTCCGGGCCAGCGTGTACATGTTGAGCGCGGTGAGCGGCGACTCCTGGGTGAAGAGCTTCACGTCGAACTCGCCCTTCTCGGTCTTGATCAGCAGGTGCGCTTCCTTCGGCAGGCTGGGCGGGCGCACCTTGTCGTCCGGGCGCTCCACGCGGGCCGCGACGACGGGCGTGCCCTTGAGCCGTGACAGCGCCGAAGCGGCCGAGTTGCGAATGGTCGCGTTGGTCGACGTGAGCCACTGCTCGAGATCGGGAATCGCCTCTTTCGCGTCGAGGTTCGCCAACGCCTCGGCCACCGTGGGCGCGATGTCGACCTGGGTCATCGCCTTCATCGCGAGCCCGCGAATCGTCGCGATGGAGCCCTTGTCACCGAGCTTCGCCGCCGCGGAGGCGGCATACGCCGCGACGACCGGGTCGGCGTTGAGCAGCTGCGTACGAACCTTGTCGATCGACGTCTGCGACTTCGTCTCGCCGAGCACCTCGAGCGCCGCCACCTTCACGCGGGCGTCGTTGTGGAAGACGAAGGAGCCGATCTCGGCGGCGCGCTTGTTGGGGTCAGCGGCCGTCACCGTCGCCAGCTCCTTGAGCACCATCGACAGGCGCTGGGGCTCGCTGATCAGGTTGCCGCCGCAGTTGAGAACCTCCTGCGGAGAGCCGGTCTGTTTGTCGAGCGCGGCGGCGATGCGGCACTCGACGTTGGCGATGTCCTGGCGAATGCGCGCGTCCTGCACCTGGCGCACGCCGTTGAGCAGCTCCTGACGCAGCGACTGGAGCAGCGGGCGGCCCGACATCGGCAAGCCGGTCTGCGCGAGCATGAGCAGCGGCTGCCCACCACCGGCCGAGTCACCACGGAGCAGCCGCTCGACGCGCAGCGAGAGATCGGCCAGCGCGCCGAGGGCCGCGCACGCCGAGCCCTTGCAACGGTTCGTCAGCTTGGCCAGCGCCTTCGTCGCCTCGACCGCCACGCGGTAGTCGGGGTCGTCGAGCAGCTTCTTCAGCGTCACCGCGTCGACGTCCTGGCCGACGTCGCCGAGGCCCTTGGCGCAGATCGCACGAATCTCGGAGGCGTCGTCGCCCGCGCACATGAGCAGCCACGTGCGCGCCGAGGGGTTCTTCGACTGCGCCAGCGCGTACGCGGCGCCGTAGCGGGCGACCGGCGGCATCTCCTTCTTGATGAGGCCGGCGAGCGCGTTGAACGTCTTCGGCGGCAGCGTCACGCCCGGCGTGCGGGCCGCGATGCCGATCGAGAGGGCCGCGCGGGCCTGAACGTCGCCGGGCACCGACAGCCGCTCGACGAGCAGGTTCACGGCTGCAGGCGACGCGAGCCGCCCCAGCGCCTCGAGGATCACGAGCTTGATGGCGGGGTCCTGCTCCTCGGCTTCGGTCGCCTTGAGCGCGTCAGTGAGCTTGTTCTTCACGTCGTCGGCGATGGGGCTCCACGACTGGCCGAGCAGGCCGATCGCGAACGCCGCCTCGGAGCGCGCACCCGGGTCAGGGTCGGTCAACCCCTTGATGAGCGTGTCGGCGGCCGCGACGTCCTGAATGCGGCCCAGCGCGAGCAGCGAGCGGCCGCGGAGCGCCGGATCATTCGCGGTCAGCGCCCACGTGAGCAGCTTGTTGCCTTCACCGAAGGAGCGCCGGTCTTCGAGCGAAGCGACCTCGATGAACTCGGGCGGCAGTTTGGGAGCGGCCTCGACCTGTTGGGTCTGGTTCTGCTTCCCGTTGTTCGCGGGCTTCTTCGCAGACTTCTGGGTCTGGCAAGCGAGGGTCAGGACGACGAGGCTGCACAGAAGGATCGTTCGCTGCATGGCGGTGTACCTAGAAACACCGCTGGGTGAAGTCGAGTGAGGAATTTCTTCACAACGGCGAACCCAAGGGCCCGGTATGTTGCGGCGCATGCAGTGCCCTTCGTGCAGCGAAGAGATCGATGAGGGCGTCGCCATCTGCCCCCACTGCGACGCGGTGGTCGATCCCTCGGCGTTCGACGACTCCCCTCGCCCATCCAAACCCGCCGCCCCCAAACGCCCTGCCACTCGCAGCGGCGTGAAGGCCGTGCCGAAGAAGCCGGTCTCGGGCGTGAAGAAGGCCGTGGTGAAGAAGAAGCCTGCGCCGAAGCCGGAGGCCGCCGACACCGGAGAGACCACCGGCCCGTCGAGCGCTGCTGGTGACTGGCGCAG
>JAEUJR010000986.1 GCA_016793585.1 Archangium sp. | reverse complement strand
AAGGAGCCCGTCGTCGGCGCCATCGCGATTCGCGGCGTGGGCGTGCTCGAGACGTTGTTCGCCGTGCTGCAGTCGGCCTACCGGAGCCTCGACGCGCGCGCGGGCCTCTCGAAGAACATTCAGCTCGGCGAGCGTGAGTTCCTCACCCAGGTCTTCCAGAACATCGACACCAGCGGCACCGAGCTCGAGAAGGTGTTCCCGCCACGGGTGAAGGCGCCGTGAGACAAGGGGAGTCGGTTCTTCAGCGCCGCATCTCGCTCGTCGAGCTGCTCGATGGCGAGTCCTTCACCGAGGTCGTGAAGGGCTTCGTCGAGCTCTACAAGGTCGGCATCAAGGTGTTCGACGACAAGGGCGGCAAGCTGGCCGACATCAAGGTCGGCAACGGCGACTTCTGCGGGTACGTCTTCAGCTTCCCCGAAGGGCGTCGGCGCTGCACCTCGACGGTCGGTCGCGTAAAAGACGGCCCGGTCGCGCTGAGCCACGGCGCGCGGTTGCCGGTGCTCGAGTCGACCGACGCTCCGAAGGCGAAGGGCGTCGTCACCGTGCCGTGCTTCACCGGCCTTCGGTACATCATTCTTCCGATTCTCTGGGAGGGCGACACGCTCGGCCGCGTGGTGTTCGGCCCGTTCTTCCCCGAAGACCTCGGTGACTTTCCGCCGCCGTCGCTCACGGAAGTCTCGGAGGGCTTCGACGCCGCAAACGCGCGCAAGTTCGTCGAGAAGGTGCGCCGCGCGCCCGAGAGCACCATCGCGCGCGTGCTGCTGCACTTCGCCCAGCTGCTGCAGACGCTGCTGTTCGCGGGGCAGAAGATGTTCCTCACCTCGCAGCTGCACATCGAGGCGACCCTCGAGCAGAACCGCGAGCTCGAAGAGCGCAACAAGAAGCTCGAGGAGATGAACCAGAAGCTCAAAGACCTCGACCGCCTCAAGAGCGCCTTCCTCGCCACCGTCAGTCACGAGCTGCGCACGCCGCTCACCAGCATCATCGGGTACTCCGAGATGCTCGCCGAAGGCCTCGCCGGCCCGCTCAACGGCGAGCAGGTCGACTACGTGCGCACCATCATGGACAAGGGCGAGACGCTGCTGAAGCTCATCAGCAGCATTCTCGACATCTCGCAGATCGAAGCGGGCAAGGTGCGCCTCACCTTCGAGCCGATGGATCCGTTCGAGCTCGTGAACTCGTCAGTGTCGTCGCTCAAGCCGCAGTCGCAGAAGAAGGGCATCACCCTCGAGGCGAAGCTGCCGGGCCGGCACTTTCAGTCGACCGGCGACCGCGACCGCCTGCGGCAGGTCATCACCAACCTGCTCACCAACGCCGTGAAGTTCACGCCCAAGGGCGGCACCGTGCGGGTGCTGCTCACCGAGCTCACCCACCAGCCCGACATCAACGCGCAGGGCTTTCGAATCATCGTCGAAGACTCGGGCGTCGGCATTCCCGCTGATCAGTTCGACAAGATCTTCCAGAGCTTCTACCAGGTCGACTCGTCCTCCACGCGCGAGTACGGCGGCGCGGGCATCGGCCTCGCCATCGTGAAGAGCTTCGTCGAAGGCCACGGCGGCGTGGTGCGCGTCGCGAGCGAGATGAACCACGGCAGCCGCTTCACGGTGATTCTGCCCGCGATTCCCAGCGCGCAGACCTCGGTGAGCATCACGCCGCCAGTCACCGCGCTGCAGGCTCCGGCCGACGACCGGTTCTGAACCACACGCGCCGGTCTGCGCGAGCGCTCATGACAGAGATGTCACGGCTCGTCGGTCATGGTCGTCGTGTTCTCTTCAGCGCCTCACGAACGAATTCGAGGACTTCGAGCTGGCCTGCACCTTGCCAATGGCCGCTCGCCAGCGCGTCACGGCCGGACCCTTCGGCGCGCCAACGGGGAGAACGACATGACGACGTGGGGAAAAGCGGCGCTGACGCTGGGGACGTTTCTCGTGCTGGTGGGCTGTGCTGACGGCGCCAACGGCGACAAGGGCATCGTGCACTTCTCGCAGGTGGTGAACTTCGTCGAGACGAACGACTTCACGCCGCCGCTCGTGGTGAACCGTACGGTGTTGATTCGCCTCGAGCACGCGCCGCTGGGAGACCGCTCGTACCCCGAGCTCAACCTCGAGGTGACGGGTGGCGCCGCGCAGGTGCTGCCGCTGGGCTTCGCGCAGTACGCCGTGCGACTCGACGAAGAGAAGGCGTACCGGTTTCGCGCGCGTGAAGGCACGAAAGAGCTCGACGCCATCACCGTCACCGCGAAGAAGGGCGCGTCGCTGAAGCTGCACGCGAAGGCGCAGGTGCTCACCCGCGGTCAGTCGAACGGCAAGGCGTGCACGCGTGGCAGCTCGGTCGACCTCGCCGACCTCACGCTCGCTCCGAACCAGGAGGCGATGGTCACCGTCGTGCCCGTCGACTCGGCCGGCAAGGCGATGCTGGGCATGCTGCAGCTGAACGCGAAGGCCAGCCGCCCCGACCTCGAGCTCGACACCCCGTTCTTCTTCGAAGGTGGCAGCCCGAACACGTTGATCATCAGGCCGACGCTGCTCACCGGCGGGCTCGGCGACGCGACGCTGGACATCACCGAGCCGGCGTTCACCACGCTGACCCAGACCGTGCGCGTGCTGAAGGACGACGCGAGCGTGAGCTGCCAGTAGGTCAGTTTCCCCGAATGGGCGCGGGTGGCGGCTCGGGGTTCTCGGGGGGAATGACCGCGGCCGTCACCTTCCCGGCGAGCTTCTGAACCGTCAGCCGCTGAAACGAGCACTGCTGGCACACGCGCTGGAGCACGTCGGGAACGATGGACTGCGCCGAGCGCAGCTCGTTCATGCGACCAGGAGACGCCACCGCCAGCAGCTCGTGTGTTCCATCGCCGACGAGGGTGACGCCTTCTGACGCGTACTCGCCGGGCTCGAAGGCCGGGTCGTTGGCCCCCGGCTCCCAGATGAGCGTCGGCGCCGAGGCCTCATGGCTGTCGAGCACGTAGATGAACGCCGGCGCGCCCAGCGTCACGCGCAGGTCGAGCGTCTCGTCGACCCCGAGGCGCAGCAGCTCGGCGTTGGGCTCTTTGCCGAACGAGAAGCGCATCGATGGTGCGGGCCCACGCGGCACCTGCATCACCGCTTCGGTGGGCGGGGGCTGCTTGCGAAAGACGATCAGTCCCATCACGGCTGCGACGGCCACCACGGCTGCGGCTGCGATCTTCTTGTCCATCTCCTACCTCCACGCGTGTACGCGCTCGGCTGAGCGGCTCCTACTCGTTCGCACCTCGCTCTGCACTTTGTGCAGGCTTGCACTCTGATGATCGTGCGAGGTCGTTTCCTGGCGCTTCTTCAAGCTCGTGTTTTTCTAGTGCTTCACGGAGGCTCACCGCTTGCTGCGCTTTCTCGCCTCCTTCTCTTCAGCGACGGGTTCTGCATGACGCCTACCACCAGCCGAAACGTTCTGCCGCGCACGCTGCTCATCGCAGTGCTGATCAACTCGCTCGTCGCGGGCCCGGCCTTCGCTCAGCAGGACTTCAGCGGCATTCCCGGTCTTGGCGCGTCGATTCCTCCGAAGGTCTTCATCATCTTCGACACGTCGAACTCGATGCGCGACCTGCCGCAGACCCAGCAGTCGCCCAGCTACATCATGGCGCCCGACCCGGTGCTGCCCGACGGCGGCCCGCGCTCCAGCAGCGAGTACTTCCTCGACGACTGGATTCTGCCAGACGGTGGCGACAACTCGGCGACCTGTCACAACCGCTTCTGCGTCGGAAAGCGCGTTCTCTACAACCTGCTCCCGACCTACTCCGACAGCGTTCAGCTCGGCCTCGCGGGCTACTACCAGTACCGCACGCGCTACCTCGGCACCGGCTCGATGCGGTGCATCTACGACGTGCTCCAGCGGCCGGGCGTCGTCACCAACTTCACCAGCTCGACGACCGGCCTCACCAGCGGAGTGCCCACGGAGTTCACGGCGGCGAACTGCGTCTCGACCCCCGCGCTGACCGCGCTGCACACGTACCCGTACACCGAGAACGCCCCCACGCCCGGCGCGCCCATCAACTGTGCCTACAACCGCGATCTCGGTGCGACCGTGGCTACCGGTACCAGCATCGCCACGCCCGGCTCTGGTCTGGTCGGTGACATGACGGTCTGCACCGCCGCCGATACGTCGGGCCGCACGCTCACCCGCGGCGTCTCTGAGAACATCTTCCGCGGCGGCACCCTGGGCAACTCGAACATCTGGGTGCGCATGGCGAGGGGAACCACGACGTGCCCCGCGACCATCGACTTCGTGGGTTCGGCGGGCGGCAACGACAACACGTACCCCGCGCGGTCTGCCACTGCTGGTGACCCCAGCAACGCGCGCAACACCGCCGTCGTGCAGACGCCCGCGTGGAACGCCACCTCGATTCGCGCGACCGACATCAGCGCTGGCGTCGGCGCGCCCATGTCGTGCACCGCCACCAACCCCTGCCGCCTCGAGCGCGACGCCCTGGCGCCCACGGCCACCGACGACGCCGGCACGACGCTTCAGGTCTACGGCGGCGGCGCGTTTGGTGTGACGGCTCCGGCGATGACCCTCACCGGTATGCGCACCTACACGCGCCAGTCGGGCCCCACCAACAACGACTTCCTCTACAACCCCTTCGGTGGAGGGGTCTGCACGCGCCCTGATGGTGGTACGGCCGCCGTTGGAGACGAGTACTTCGTTCCGAGTGGTCCGCTGAACGCAGTGTTCGGGACGGCGACCGCGCTCAACTGCTCGAGCCCCGAGACCGGCCTCGAGCAGGGCTGCCGAGTCGTCGCTCAGGGGTTTGGCTCCACCCCGACGGCCGGCACCATCGTCGGCGCTCCGCCCGCGACCCTGTATCAGATTCCGGGAACCGCCCTCACCAGCACCTGCAACACGTGCACGGGCTCGTCGACCCTGACGTACACGTATACGCCCGGCACGAACGACAACTACGTCTTCAACCGCGGGTCGGGCGCCAGCTGCTCGGCGCTGAACCAGACCAACTACCAGGGCGCGTCGTTCGGCGGCAGCTATGCGACGCCCGTCATCTCGGGTTGCAGCGCCTCCACGCCGTGCACCCTCTTGAACGGAGCGGCCGCGACGGACAGCACCCGCACCGCCTACAACGACACCCTGGCGGGCCCGCTCGAGACGCGCACCGGCCCGACCTCTGGCGGCACGGTCGACATCTCACTCGGCAGCTATCAAGCCAGCTGCCCGGCGGTGACCCCCAACCCCACGACCTCCGGAACGTACGGCTGTTCGGCCAGCAACCCCTGCAAAGACATCGCGACGGTCACCTCCTCGCCGATGGACGGCGGCACCCGCCCCGCAGACGTGTTCCGCCTGCAGGGCTCGCTCACCGTTCCGGGCTACACGGTGGTTCCGGGCCCCACGCCGCTCCAGTACTCGACGGGCGCCGCCTGCGACGTGCCAGCGGGTGGCAGCAAGACGCTGACGTCGGGCTCGGTCGGCGGCGTCACGTGCACCCCGGCGGAGTCGTGCCCCCTCACCAACGCGACGCCGATGTGCGGCGCCGTGCCCTGCACCAGTGACACGTATTGGGCGCAGAACAACTGCCGGTACGACTACAACAGGTACACCTACCGCGCGCCGTACTACGGCATTTGCCGTTACCAGCGCCAGCAGTGGTCGTTCACCCAGCAGCGGTGCACCCTGGACCGCGCCGTCTACAATCGTGACAACCCGGCGTGTACCGCGATGTGCCCGACATGTAATTACCGCGTTCAGGCGTGGACGTATTACTACGAAGACCCGTACCCGTACTGCCGCTACTACGCCAAGCGCTATCCCTACACAGGGACCACGGCGCCCGTGTACAACTATTCGTGGCAGACGAAGGGCGGTGAGTACCTCGGCTCGCTGGAATACAACCCTGCCACGGCGCTGCCAAACTATTGCAGCCAGAGCGGTTCACAGTACTCCGCGTATGCTGCCACCTGCCCGACCGAAATCAGCGCGACGGTGAACTCGGCTCACCCGTTCGTGTCGAACTGCAACGGCGGCAAGAAGTGCCTGCTGCGTTGGCGCAACAACGCCAACAGCGCGTTCCAGGCCGGCCGTCTCAGCTACACGGCGCCCGCCAACCAGTTCAGCACCACGTACCAGACGTACGGCACGACCCCGCGCTGCCTCGTGCCTGACCGCGACGGTGGCGAGACGGTGATGCCTAACCCGAGCACCTACGGGCTCAACAACAACGCGACCATCAACTACAACACGTTCATCTCGAGCGGTGTTCGTGACGCAGGCCCGGCAGACTTCTGCCGCCCTGTCGGCGGAGTCATCTCGGAAGAGATTCGCGTTCGCGCCGACTGGTACCAGCCGGCCATCGCCAACTCCGACGGCTTCCCGTCGATGGCGCCTTCGGGTTCGACCACGGCCAACACCCAGAGCACGCGTGGCCCGTTCAAGACGTACGGGCTGAGCGTCGTCGACGGCGGCGCCGCCCAGACGTTCGTGCCCATCGCGAGCAACAACCTCGCGGCCGTTCGTCAGGCGCTGAGCCGCTGCGTGCTGCCCGAAGCTGACGCAGGCCTCACCACGCCGCTCAAGGGTGGTTTGTGCATGGCCGAGACGGGCCTCGGTGTTGGTGCTCGCCTCTGTGGCGGCAGCACGTGTCAGAACACCGCCATCACCGGCAACCGCTATGACTTCACGCCGCTCGTCGGCAGCCTCGTGAACGCAAAGCAGTACCTGCAGACCGAGCTCGCGAACGACCCCGACTACCTCTGCCGCGAGTACTACGTGCTGCTCGTCAGCGACGGCCTCGAAGACACGCCCGCGAACTACACGCAGACCAACATTCGCGACGCCGTCGGTGAGCTGCGCAACCCGAACCCCACGGGTGGTGCGGGCTTCACGGCAGGCGCACGCACGAAGGACGTCAAGACGTTCGTCATCGGCTTCGGCGCCGGCCTTGGCGCCTCCGACGGCGGCCCGACCGACCTCGACATCATCGCGCGCACCGGTGGTTCGGCGCTCGCCATCACCGACGCTGGCGTGGCCTTCGACGACACCAACGGCACCGCGCTCAACGCGGCCAGCCAGGGCCAGCTCGAGTCGGCACTCGCGCTCATCTTCAACAACATCACCGGCGGTGCCTACAGCCGCAGCCGCCCGACGCTCACCAGCGATGGCACGCGCCTGTACCACGCGTTCTTCGAGCGTGGCGCTCCAGACGGTGGTGGTAGCCCCGAGTGGAAGGGCAACGTCCTGGCGTACGACCTGCCCGTGGGTGGCGGCTCGCTCACGCAGGCCTGGGACCACCGCGCGATTCTCGACGCGATGAACCCGGCGTCTCGCAACCTGGTCGCGTTCATGCCCTTCGACGGCGGCATGTCGGCGCAGAACTTCGTGCCGGGGAACAGCGTGCTCACCAGCTACATCGACAGCATCGGCACCTACCCGAACGAAGGCGCTGCGTCGGTGGCGTTCGCCCGCAACGACTCGCTGAGCGAGAACTTCACCCCCATCGCGATTCCCCGGCGCACCCGCGTGGGCGCCATGGTGTTCTCGTCGCCCGTCGCGGTCGGCAAGTCGCCGTTCGCCGCCAGCTACGGCGGTGAAATCGGCGAGAACGCCCGCACGTCATTCGACGACAGCTCGCCTGATGGTGGCTACCGCGGCCGCGTGCTGAACCGGCCGACGCGCATTCTCATCGGTGGCAACGACGGCCTGTGGCGCGGCATCTCGGACCGCAACGACGGCGGCGTCGGAGATGGCTCGGAGGCGTGGGGCATCGTGCCGGGTCGTGAATCGCTCTCGCTGCTGCCGACGGCTCGCCGCCGCGCGCTGCCCATCGTCGATGGCACCACGGCGGTCTCCGAGGTGTGCTGGCCGTCGTCGGGCACCAACGCCGCGAACTGCGCGTGGAACGATTGGCGCGCAGTGGCCATCATCGCGCTGCGCCAGGGCGGCGAGGCGTACACCGCGGTCGAGCTCAAGAACGATGGCAGCCGGCCGACCTTCCTGTGGAAGTTCGACGACAGCCAGGACTACAACTTCTCGGGCGACGACTTCGGCCTGACCTACGCGCCCCCCATCTTCGGTCGTGTCGAGGCCAACAACGAGAAGCGATGGGTCGCCTTCTTCGGTGGTGGCCAGGCCCAGAACAGCAGCTCGGGCGAAGGCGACAGCATCTACGTCGTCGACGCAAAGACCGGTCGCCCGTACGTCGGCGGTGGCTCGAACGACTACGTGAAGTTCGACAACGTCATCGCCAGCGGCTGCAACGGCCGAATGTGCCCCTCGATGGCCGGCCGCCCTGCCATCTGGCGCCGTGAGAACAAGACCGACACCGACTCGGTGTACCTCGGCAGCACGGCAGGCTGTGACGGCGCGACGTCGCCGGGCGCGAGCTGCACGCTCGACCGCACCGGCAAGCTGTACGCCATGCGCACGCGGCCCACGAACGACCCGCGCAGCGACTGGCGCCCGCGCGAGTGGTTCGACCCGTACGACAACCACGACTCGACCCGCGTCGACGGCCAGAAGGCGCCCATCTGGAAGATCAACAAGACGACCGGCGCCCAGACGTGGCCGAACAGCTGCCGCATGCCGCTCGGCTCGGGAGGCGGGGCGTGCTCCGCGTACGCCGTGAACCCCAGCTTCTACAACCGGCCCCGTCTCGCGGCGATCTCCGACAGCTCGAGCATCAACGCGCGCCCCGACCTCTTCATCGGCACTGGCGACGCGAACAACCTCAACAACGCGACCGAGCAGAACTTCTTCTTCGCGATTCACGACCGCGGCTTCCTCACGCCGAGCGCCAGCCACGACTCGGAGATGCTGTGGGCCTACGCGTTCGACCCGGGTGAGAAGGTCACGGGCGAGCCTGCGGTGGTCTCGGGCGCCGTCGTCGTGCCGACGTTCGTGCCGCCCGCGGGTGGTACCTGCGCGCAGTTCGGCGACTCGTACCTCTATGCGTTCGACCCCATCACCGGCAGCCCGCGCAACGTGCTGCAGGACCCGGCGAACCCGTCGCAGTTCCGCTCGGTCGTTCGGCTCCAGGACGTGGGCGCCCTCAGCGACCTCGTCGTGGTGAACGGCCGCATCTACTACGCGACCACGCGTGGTGGCGTCGGCTCCAACGCCCCGATTCAGACGGGTCAGGGCGGCCGCGTGCAGGGCTGGAGGCGAGTGCGATGACCCGGAGCGCAGGGCGACGAGGCTTCACCATCATCGAGCTGGCGATCGTGCTGGCGATTGGCCTCATTCTGGCCTCGCTCGCCTATGCCGGCTTCGAGAGCACGACCACCATCGGTCGGGTGAATGGTGAGGTCGAGGTCATCGCCCAGTTCATGCGGCTGGCGCGCCTGCGGGCGGTCTCGACGGGGTGCGCGCACACCGTTCGTATTCGAGGTGCGGGCTTCGTCGAGGCGAACCAGATGCCTGGCCGTGTGCTGCTCATTCGTGAGCGCGCCTGTCAGGTGACGGGGGCGAACGCGGCGAACCTGGTGCTGCAACCCAATGACGAAGTGGTGAACGAGTACAAGCTGGATCCGCGGGTTCGAATCTTCACCGATGGGCACGGCGACATTCGCAACCTGAGCCTGCTGTTCGGCTACGACGCCGACGGCACCTTCATTCAGGGCGTCGAGACCTCACCGGGGATCTCGGTGATTCCCGACCCTGCTGCGGCGACCGCCATCTTCTCGGTCGGCGGTGGGCTCGCTGATGGTGGCGCGGCCGGAGCGACTCGCTCCATGGGCATCTCTGGAGGTGGTCATGTCACGTTCGGCCATTGAGCGACCAAGAGGCACCTCGCTCGTCGAGGTGTTGATCGCCACCGCCGTGCTGTCGGTTGGGCTGACCGCGGTCGTCTCGCTGCTGGTGCAGGGTGCGTCGACGTCGAAGGGCGGCATTCGACAGTTCGAGGCGACGGCGTACGGCATGTCGCGGCTGAACGAGCTCGCCATGAAGCCGGTCGGCGCCCTTCCGGTCGGAACCTTCGACGCGGGCGCCTACTACAAGAGCGGCGTGGTGATGTACTCGTCGACGGCGACGGTCGAGAACCTGGCGACGCTGGCGGCCGGCGCTGCCGACGGCGGCGTGAGTGGCAGCGCAGCAGGAGCCGATTGGCCAGGCCAACGCATCACGGTTCGGGTCACCTGGCGCGACGCCCTGCAGCGCACCCGAACGCAGTCCTACACGACGATCGTCTCGGAGGCCTTCGATGGCGGGCTCTAAGCAACGCCGCGGCTTGACGCTGCTCGAGCTGCTCATCGTCTCGGCCATCAGCGCCGTGCTGTTGTTGGCGATGGTGCAGATCATGATCGCCCTGAGCGACCTGCGCGCAGAGCAGCGGCGCTCGCTCGACCGCACCACGCAGCTGTTCGTCGGCCAGACGCTGCTCGAGCGATCGCTCGAGAACGGCGGCTACCACATTCCCTCCGGGCGCTTCGCGGTGCGCACCTTCAACAACGTGGTCGCGGGGCAGAGCTATGGCGGCGTGCAGGTCGACCTCTGCGACGCGGGCACCTGCATCATCCCCGGCACCGACGTGCTCGAGGTCTCGGAAGGCCACGTCGGCAACATGGGCGAGGTCCGCTTCGTGTCGCCCGACTCTGGCACCATGTTCATCACGCTCGGCCGCGTGGGGCCGCTCCCCATCGGAGACATGGCGACACGGGTCTTCTATTTCGGTCAGAACAACTCCGACAACGCCTCGTGCATCGGCCGGGGGGCGCTCGCGAACACCACCGACAACGACAAGATCAACCTGACGATGCTCGACCGCGACCGCAACGTGGTGGCCGGCACGTACTACTCGACCAGCTCTGCCAGCCCGCACAACTACGACTGCCCTGCGCCGGGCATGTGGGTCGGCGCTGAGGAGCGCCGCACGCGCTTCTTCGTCGGCAACGGAACTGGAGGGCCGGCGCTGTTCAGCCAGACCTCGGCGGTGACCGATGGTGGTGCGCTGCGAGAGTTGGCGCTGGGCATCGACAACCTGCAGCTCGTGCCCATCGTGCGTGACGCCGGCGTCGGCGCCGATTGCACGCAGGGCGTCTGTCTCTGCAACTCCAACACGGCGAGCGCGTGCCAGCTCTCGGGCGGCCCTGGCGAGTTCGCGCTCTCGGAGGGGCTGGTGGGCGTCGAGGTTCGAATGACCGCGCGTGGTGACTTTCAGGGTCGATCGACGGCTGTCGTGCCCGCGATTCTGGCCGACGAGCCGGCCAGGCCGGCAGACGCCATCACGCGGCGCGCGAGCACGCAGTCGTTCTTCTTCCGCAACCTGGGGACGCGATGATGATGACCCGACGACGTGTGCATCGCCATCGCCGCGGCTACGTGCTGGTCGTGGTGTTGTTGTCGCTGCTGCTGATGAGCGCGATGGCGGCGAGCTACTTCGAGCAGGGTGACGACGTGGTGAACACCACGACCTCCATCAACGGGCAGCGCTTCGCCGCGGCCCGTGCGGAAGAGGCCATGCAGCTCGCCATTGCGCGCGTGAAGGCCGGGCAGCCCGGCATGTCGAGCCTGCCGCCGTGCTCCGGCCCCGCGACCGACATTCGCCTGGGCAGCTGTCTGCCCAACGAGATGATTGGTGCGGCCTTCGAGGCGCCCGGGTCGCCCGCGTCGGGTGGCGGCTGGCACTTCAGGTATTGGATCTACAAGCCCGCGCCCGTCATCGTGGGTGGCTTCGCCTTGCCGTTGAGCAACCAGGTGATGAACGTCTACGCCGAGGGCTACTTCGGAAAGGCCGACGCGGGCATTCAGGGCTTCACCGTTTCGGCCATCGAGGCCGAGGTGCTGGTGCCCATGCCGCCCGGCAACCTGCCGACGTTCGACGGCGACTTCGGCATCATTCACTGACCATTCCTTGACGCTGCGCTCGAACGCCCGCTACGAGCGCCCTCGCCATCAGGTGCCCACTCTGGGCACGTGAGCTGCGGCAGCGGTCGGGCCACGGCAAAAGGGAAGCCGGTGAAAATCCGGCGCGGTCGCGCCACTGTGACCGGGAACGCCCCGCATCGATGATGGGGCACGCGTGGTCTCGAAGTCGGAGCGCAGGCCTGGCTCCACGTCACTCCGCAAGCAGCGGGGGAAGACGGGAGACGCACACGTCAGCATCCCGGCGAGCCAGGAGACCTGCCTGATGGTGCGGTGACTTCGGTCATCGCAGAGCCTTCTCTCTTCGCGGAAGAGAGCAGAGGGCGGGCATGCGGCTGGTCGTCATCGCCAGTGTGGCTCTCGTCGCGCTCCCTGCGCTCGCTGAAGACGCGGGCGTCATCGAGCTGCCGCCTGTCGTCGTTCCGCTCCCGCCCGCTGCCGACGTGCCCAACGCGTCGTCGCCCACGCAGCGCGACCCGTCGGCCGCCACCACCGTCATCGAGACGAAGGCGCGCGTCGCCGAAGCCAAAGACGCCTCGGAGCTGGTGGCGGCTTCTCCAGGGGCCGTCATTCAGGATCAAGGTGGCGCTGGGCAGCGCAAGACGGTGTCGCTGCGTGGCGCGTCGCCGAACTCGGTGCTCGTGCTGCTCGATGGCGTGCCGCTCAACGCGCCGGGAAACGCTGTCGACTTCTCGCGCCTGCCCATCGCGATGCTCGAGCGCGTCGAGGTGATGCGCGGCGCTGGCAGCCGCTACGGGCCCGGCGCGATGGGCGGCGTGGTGAACCTCGTGACGAAGGCGCCCGACGGAACGCGCGCGTTCGCCGACGTCTCGCAAGGCAGCTTCTGGACGACGACGGCCTCGCTGGGCGGCTCGACGCAGCTGCTGGGCGGCGAAGGGCTGGCGGTGTTGCACGGGCTGCGCAGCGACGGCGATTTCTCATACCGGTGGGACGACAAGCCGGCGCTCGAGGGGAATGCGTGGCCGACGGCGGTGCGCACGAACAACCGTGCGCTGCTGGGCGGTGGCCTGCTTCGCTGGCGGCGCACCGTGGGCAGCTCGCGCGTCGACGTGCTCGGTGAAGGCCTGACCGAGTCGCGCGGCCTCGCTGGGCCCGTGCAGAACCCGACGAGCGATGCCTCGCAGGTGACGGGCCGGGGAACGCTCTCGGCGCGCGTCACCACCACCTTCGAGCACGGCGGCGAGCTGCAGGTGCTCGGCTATGGCCGTGTCGACTCCACGGCGCTGAAGGTCAGCGCGTTCGGTGGAGACGCCGCGCAGCTCGAGACCTCGGTGGGGGCCGAAGCCGTGTACTCGGTGCGTGCGTTCTCGCGGCATCGCTTCACGGGCCTGCTCTCGGGTGGGGGCGACTTTCTTCGCGAGCCGACCAACCGGAACCCCGCGTGGGGCCGCTTGAGCGCGATGGTGGGTGACGAGGTGTCGCTCTTCGACGGCCGGTTGATGCTCGATGGCACCGCGCGCGTCGACGTGGCGGGGCCGTTCGTCGTCGTGTCTCCAAAAGCGAGCGCGACGCTGCTTCTTCCCGCAGGCTTCGAGCTGCGCGCCTCGGGTGGCCAGGCGGCGCGGCCGCCGGGGTTTCAGGAGCTGTACGTGATGCAGGGCACGCTGCTGCCCAACCCCGACTTGAAGCCCGAGCGCGGGCTGCAGGCCGACGTGAGCGCGGCGTGGCGGCACGAGAAGGCGACGGCGCAGGTGACGGGCTTCTACGGGCTCTACGAGAACCTCATCGCGTACGAGTACTACCCGCCGGTGTTGGCCAAGCCGTACAACTTCGCGGCGGCCCAGTCGGCGGGGGTCGAGGTCGAAGGCGCGGTCGCTCCGGCGGCGTGGCTCGAGGCGCAGGCGAGCTACACGTTCCTGACGACGCAGAACCTGAAAGACGACCCGCGCTACTACCTGAAGTCGTTGCCGTACCGGCCGAGGCACCGCGTGACGGGCCGGCTGGTGGGCGGCGTCGACTGGCTCAAGGCGCGGGCCGAGGTGCTGGTGCAATCGGAGCAGTTCACGAACCGTACGGAGTCCGTTTCGTTGCCGGCGCGGGCGTTCGTGAATGTGGGCATCGCCTCGTCGCCGTGGAAGAACCCGCGCGTGACGGTGGCCTTCGACGTGAAGAACGTGCTCGACGTACAGAGTCAGGACCTCGACGGCTATCCCCTGCCGCCGCGCGCCGCGTTCTTGTCGGTGGCCATCGCGTGGGACGCCGGGCGCAACGAACCGTCGGCCGTGGCCAGTGCAGCAGTGAAGGAGTGACGTGATGTCTTCGAGGCGAGTGCTGGCGATGGTGATGGTGGTTGGAGCGGTGGCGCTCACGGGTTGCCCTGACACGGGCATCGTCTGCCGTGATGGGACGAACCGGTGTGGCACGGGCTGCGCTGACTACGCGTCTGACCGGCGAAACTGTGGCGGCTGCGGGCAGGCGTGCGCGGCGAATCAGGTGTGTGTCGCGACCGGCAGCGACGGCGGCGTGGGGAGTGGCCCCGTCGGAAAGTGCGAATGCCAACAGGGAACGCTGCTCTGTGACGGGCGGTGCGTCGCGACGGCGACCGACCCCAGCGCGTGTGGCGCGTGCGGCAAGGCGTGCGCGATGAACGAGGTCTGTGAGCAGGGGCAGTGCAAGCAGTCGGGCACGCTCGGTGTCAGCACCTTGTGTGGCGCTTCGTGCGTCGACACGTCCTCTGACGTCGGGAACTGTGGTGGCTGCGGGCTGACGTGCCAGGCCGGGCAGAAGTGCGTGAGGGGCGGCTGCACGTCTGACGTCGTCGTCGCGTGTTTCTCGACGGGGCAGGTGACGGGGTTGTCGGCGAGCTCGCTCCAGCGTGGGCCATTGGCGGATCTCGGTACGGGGCCGGCTGCGCTCGCGACGATGAATGGCGTGCTGCTCGCGGCCGATGGCATCGACCGCAAGTTGAACCAGGCCGACCTGCCCGCGGGAGCCTCGACGTTCCGCGAGCTGACCGGCCGCAGCATCGTGACGGGCCAGGTGCCCAACCAGGTGCTCGTCGATGGAGAGTTCGTCTACGTCGTGAACGCGCAGAGCGGCACGCTGCAGGTGGTGAAGCGCGGCCCGGGTGATGGTGACGCCGGCCTGCCGCTCTCGACGATTCAGGAGTTCGTCTTCGGCACGAACACCTTCCCCCAGGCGATGGCGAAGGTGGGCAGCGCGTTGTGGGTGCCGCTGTACGGCGGCTACGGCGCGGGCGCGGCCGACGCGGGCCAGCGCGTGATTCAGGTCGACATCTCGGACCCGATGAACCTGCGCGCGACGGCCGAGGTGTCGCTGAAGAACCTCGACCTGAAGGGCTTCGATGGCGGCTCGTCGGTGGCGCGCCCGTTCTCGGCGGTGACGCAGCGCGGGCAGGTGTACGTCGCGCTCAATAACTTCGGCGCCGAGTGCAACCCGATTTGCGTTCCCGGAGGGCCCGGCCTGCTCGCGAAGATCGACCCGTCGACGAAGGCCGTGTCGGTCATCGACCTTGGCGCTGACGCGTGCCTCAACCCGCAGTGGGTGTCGACGCTGGGTGACGGGCTCGTCGTCTCGTGCGGCGGGCAGGCGAACTACACGGGGCAGAACTTCGTGCTGACGTCGGTCTCGCAGGCGGGCGTG
>JAEUJR010000955.1 GCA_016793585.1 Archangium sp. | reverse complement strand
GTGCAGGAGCTAGCCTTCACCCTCGCCGACGGCATCGGCTATGTGCAGCTAGGCAAAGAAGCGGGCCTGGATGTCGATCAGTTCGCGCCCCGCCTGAGCTTCTTTTTCGACGTGCACAACGACTTCCTCGAAGAGGTCGCGAAGTTTCGCGCGGCGCGGCGCCTGTGGGCGCGCATCATGAAGGAGCGCTTCGGCGCGAAAGATCCCCGCTCGATGATGCTGCGCTTTCACGCGCAGACGGCGGGCTCGACGCTGACCGCTCAGCAGCCGATGAACAACGTGGTGCGCGTGGCGATTCAGGGCCTCGCCGCGGTGCTCGGTGGCACGCAGTCGCTGCACACGAACGGCTGGGACGAGGCGCTGGCGCTGCCGAGTGAAGACGCGGCGAAGCTGGCCCTGCGCACGCAGCAGATCATCGCGAACGAGACGGGCGTGGCCGACACCATCGACGCGCTGGGCGGCAGTTACCACCTCGAGCGGCTCACCGACGAGCTCGAGACGAAGGCGGCCGACTACATTCGCCGCATCGACGATCTCGGCGGCATGGTGCGCGCCATCGAGCAGGGCTTTCCGCAGCAGGAGATTCAGAACGCGGCGTACGACGCCCAGCGCGCGCTGGAGCGCAACGAGAGCGTCGTCGTCGGCGTGAACAAGTTCCAGCAGCCCGAGCCTCCGGTGAAGGGGCTGCTGCGCGTCGACGAGTCGGTCGAGCAGGAGCAGCGCGCGCGCCTCACCGAGCTGCGCAAGACGCGCAGCGCCGACGCGTGCCGCCGGGCGCTCGACGCACTGAAGAAGGCCGCCGAGGGCCAGGGCGACAACCTCATTCCCCTGATCTCCGACGCCGTGAAGGCCGAGGCCTCGCTGGGTGAGATCTCCGACGCCATGCGCGCGGTCTTCGGCGAGCATCAGGAACACGTGGTGCTGTGAAAGGAACCTGAACCCATGACGCCTCAGCCTGCTCCTCCGCCGCAGCAACAGAGTTGGTTCTCGAAGAACTGGATGTGGGTCGCTGGTGGCGGCTGCCTCGTGCTCGCGTGCTGCGGCATCGCGTCGCTGTTCGCGGCTGGCGCCCTGGCCAGCCAGATTCCCAAGGAGCCCGTCGAGCTCGACGGCCCTGCGCCGCGGCCCGCCGGCAACGAGACCGCTGCCCGCGTCGACTGCGGAACGCCCGGACCCGAGGGCGTCGACTGTGAGATCAAACGCACCGGTGGAACGGCGGCATTCGAGGCCTGTTGGGCTCTCGAGATCGCCTGCGTGAACGGCGGCGTGATGGTGGGGCAGGCCTGTGGCTCCATCGCCGAGGGCGCGAAGGGCGGCACCGTCAACATGGCCGTGGCCTCGTTCTCGAACCAGGAGGGCTGCGACGCGCCGAAGCAGGGCACCGTGAAGAACCTCGTCGTCACCGAAGAGTAGATGACGCTCGCCGAGGCGATGGTGCCGGTGATGAACGTCGCGCTCGTGGCGGGCGTCGCGGTCGTCATGCCCATCGCCTTCGAGCGGCGGTTCACGCCCTGGCAGGTCTCGGGGCTGGCGGTGGCAGCGTCGTTGGCGGTCGCTCCCGGCTGGCCCGCGGTGGTGGTGCTGCTGCCCTGGCTCTTCCTCTGCGTCGTGGAGGGCGTTCAAGCGCTGCGCCGCAAGGTGCTCGTGCACGCGGTGATGGCTGGCTTCGGGGCGACGGCCGCGCTGGCGCTGATGGCCTCTCGCCTCGAGGTGACGGTGTTCGAGATTCCCGAGCCCATCGTGAAGCTGACCGCGCTGCACTTCTCGTTCGCGGGGGTGGGGTCGCTCTCGCTCGCGAGCCGGTTGGTGGCGAGCCGGCCGTCGGCTGCGCGGAGGGTGGCCGGGCTGGTGGTGATGGTGGCTCCGCCAATCGTGGCGGCGGGCTTCATCACGCGGCTCGCGGTGTTTCAGGTCGGTGGCGCCGTCGTGATGGCGGCAGGCGTTTGCGCGGTGGCGGTGCTCCAGGTGCCCGAGGCGCTCAAACGTTCGGGCTGGGCGCGCGCGTTGTTGCTCGTGTCCTCCGCGTCACCGTGGGTCGCGATGGGGTTGGCCGTCGCGTGGGCCGCGAGTCAGTACTGGCCGTCGGTGCCCGCGTTGTCGGTGCCCGACATGGTGCCGACGCACGGCGCGCTCAACGCGTTCGGCTTCGTGCTTGCCGGACACCTCGCGTGGTGGGTCGACGAGCGCGGCTGGTGACGGTGCTGGCGCGCTTGCGCGTCTCGAACGGTGACTTCGAGCGCAGCAGAAGCGGAGCGAGCGTTCGCCGCGTCGCGCTCGCGTGTCACGTGCCTTCCGAGGCTGCGAGGGCTTCGTGACGTCAGCGGTCCAAGCGGCGCTTCACTGCATGGTGACTTCGAGGCTGTAGGTCATCGGGCCTGCGCGGTAGCTCGACACCACCACGAACACCGTCTTCGCGGCGGTGGTCGAGTTCGTCCACGTGAGGCGATCTTCCTGTCCGTCGCTGCCACGATCGGCCGAGGCGAGGCACGTCACCGACGCCGCGTTGCAGTTCGCCGCGGGCCCCTCGATCACGTTCAAGACGATGTCGGCCATCGCGTCTGGCACTCCTCGAACCGTGAGCGTCTGCGTCGCGGGCACCGAGATCGAGTACACGCGGTCGGTGCCTCCGGTGGAGGCGCTGCAGCTGGCTCCCGAGAGCGCGTAGTCGCGAGAGAACGAGGTGAGCGTCTCGGCCGGCAGCGACATGCCCGAGGTGATCGCCTGCGCGTTCTCACAGACCTCCCCGGCGGGAATCGCGGCGCTCGTGGCCTGCAGCGAGAAGACGGTGTCGGTGTCGGTCTCGTTGAACGACCCGACGACGACGAACAGGGGCTGCGCCGTCGAGCTCGCGTTGGTGAAGCTCGCCGTCTCGGGGGCCAGCCGGGCGCCGACGTCACGGGCCGCCAGACAGCGCCGGGTCGCCGAGTCACACGCCGCCGCGGGCCCGGCGATCAACGAGAGCACCGGGTCGAAGCCGCCGTCCATCACCGCCGGGGTGGGCGTCACCGTCACGGTGAGGCGCTGGTTCGGCTGGGCCTGTGCGACGTACACCCGGTCGACGCCGCGCGAGCTGCTCACGCACGTGTAGTCGCGCTCGAAGGTGACGCCGGCCGGCCGCAGGGTCTGGTTGGTCAACGGCGTCGTGGCCAGCATGGTGGTCGCCGTCGCGCAGACGTCGTCGACGATGGGCGCTGCCGTCGACAACGCGATGTTGAAGTTGCTGCCCGCGCCGCTCTGCCCGTCGACGATGGCGAAGGCGCCGAGCGCCTGCCCCGAGCCGTTCACGAACGACGCCGAACGCGTGGCGCCCAGGGTGCTCGAGTTCGCCGAGGCGACGCAGACCCGGGGCGCCGCCTCACACGCCGCGGCCGTGCCGGTGACGAGGCTCACCGAGGGCACGTAGCCGCCGTCGGTCGCGCTGCTGAGCGTCACCTTGGCGCGCTGCCCCGTCGGCACGTTGAACGAGAAGACGCGGTCGTTGCCCGTCGTGTCGAAGGTGGCGCACGAGGTGGTGGCGCCCGCCGTGTAGTCGTTGGTGAAGCCGATGGTGGTGCTCGCCACTGCCGCGCCCGAAGTGAGCGCGGTGGGGTTGGCGCACGAGTCTCCCGCGGGGGGATCGGTGAGGACCGCCGAGAGCTCGAACGTGCCGGTGCCGGGCGCCGAGCTGTCGACGAGCACCAAGAGGCTCTGCGGCGCGGCCGTGCGGTTCGTCCAGGTGACGACGTCGGGGTCGGTCGCCAGCGCGCCGGTGCTGGTGGCCACGCACCGCAGCATGGCCGTCGCGCAGTTGGCCGCGCCGTCGATCAGCGAGACCGAGGTGTTGAGGCCGGCGCTCGGCGTGGCCGTGATGGTCGCCAGCTTGTTCGGTGGAATGGTGAGCGCGTACACGCGGTCGGGGCCGCTCGAGGTGAAGGCGCAGCCCGTGCCGCTGCCGTAGTCGTTGCCGAACCCCGCGAACGACTGGCCCATCAGCGGCGTACCAGCGGTCAGCGGCACCGCGCTCGCGCACTCGTCGCCTGCGGGCGGCATGGCCACGCTCGTCGTCAGCGAGAAGTCCGTCACGGTGTCGGTCGGGTCGTACGAACCCACCACCACGAAGACGTCTTGCGGCGTCGTGCCGCGATTGAGGTAGTCGACCCGCTCGGTGCCGCCGACCGCCAGCGCGTCGGAGCCTCCGAGGCACACGAGCGGCGAGGCTTCACACGACGCCGCGGGGCCGGCGATGAGGTTCAGGGTGACGTCGAAGCCGGCGTCGTTCGCGGGCGCGGCGATGGCGGTGAGCCGCTGGCCCGCCGGCACGCTGACCGCGTACGCGCGATCGGGGCCGTCGGAGCGTCGGCAGTTGGTGCCAAAGCCGTACTCGCCCGAGTAGCCGTCGAGGCTCTGGGCCATCACCGTGCCGGGCGTGATGGCGGTGGCGGTGTCGCAGCGGTCGCCCATGGGCGGCGTGGCCACCGTGAAGCTCAGATCGTACTTGCCTTCGTGGGTGGTGCCGTTGGTCTCGTCGGGTGCGGTGAAGAACGAGTCGACGACGACGAAGACCTCACGGGGGGCTCCGGTGGTGTTGAGGTACGCGACGCGTTCGGGCGAGCCCGCCGGTTGATCAATGTCGGAGCCGTCGAGGCACGAGCTGCGATCGCCGGCGTCGGCGGGCGCGCACGCAGCCGCCGGGCCAGCGACGAGGTACAGCGAAGGGTCGTACTGAAGGCCACCGTCGCTCGTGTCGGTCTCTTCCGGGGTGAGCGTCACCGTCAGCCGCTGCATGTTCGGCACCGTCACCACGTAGACGCGGTCGGGGCCCTGGTTGCGCGAGCCGGTGCAGCTCAGGTTCACGTCAGCCGTCGCGCCCACCGTCGTGCCCGAGAGCGTCATCGTACCGGCGACGGCCTGCGCCATCGTGCAGCTCTCACCTCCGGTTCCAGCGGCGCCGCCCGCCATCGCCGCGCCCCCGCCGGTCGAGCTCGAGCCTCCGCCCGCTCCCGACGAGCCGCCGCCCGTGCCCACGTTGCCGCCACCCGTGCCCGACGTGCCGCCTCCCGTCGTGCCGCCTCCCGTCGTGCCGCCCACGCACGCGCCCGACACGCAGGACTGTGAGGTGGGGCACTGCGCGCTGCTCGTGCACTGACCCGATGGCGCAGGGCACGCAGTGACGACGAGAAGCACGGCGGCGACGACGATCGTTCTGATCACGAAAAGCACCTCGACGAGGAAGACGCGCGTTCCCTAGCACGGGCACACGGCTCGAACAGGGGGACCGCTCAGGGCGTGTGCACGTCGGTGAACAGGT
>JAEUJR010000938.1 GCA_016793585.1 Archangium sp. | reverse complement strand
TTCCTCGCCGAGGTCACCTCCGAGCTTCGGCCCGTCGAAGGGTCGACCGAGGTCGACGTCGTCATCGTCGTCAAAGAGAACGCCAAGGTTCAGGTGAAGGACATCAACCTGATGGGCGTCGAGAAGGTGCCGGTCGCCGAGCTGAAGGCCGTGATGGCGACGAAGGAGGGCGGGTACCTCTCGTTCCTCACCTCCGAAGGCACGTACCGCGAAGAGCTCTTCCAGCGCGACCTGCAGGTCATTCAGGCCGCGTATTACGACCGCGGCTTCATCAACGTTCGCGTCGACAAGCCCGTCGTCAGCCTCTCTCCCGACAAGCGCAACATCAGCATCACGCTGCGCGTGGAGGAGGGCGAGCCGTACAGCATCGGCAAGCTCGACTTCTCGGGCGACCTCATCGCCACGAAAGAGGAGTTCAAAGCGAAGATGGCGTCGAAGGAGGGCGAGATCTTCAACCGCTCGCTCCTCGCCCGCGACATTCAAGCCATCACCGACGTCTATTACGACTCGGGCTACGCCTACGCGAACCCGGTGCCCGTCACGGCGGTCAACGCCGAGGCGAAGACCATCGACCTGACCTTCGACGTCAACAAGGGCAAGCAGGTCACCATCGAGCGCATCGACGTCGTCGGCAACACGAAGACGCGCGACAAGGTCATTCGCCGGCAGCTGCGCGTGTTCGAAGGCGAGCTCTTCTCGGGCACCGGCATGCGGCGCTCGAAAGAGAAGGTCACCGCGCTCGGCTTCTTCGAGACCGTCGAAGTGACGCACAAGCCGGGCCGCGACGACGAGCACGTGCTGGTGACGGTCGAGGTGAAGGAGAAGTCGACGGGCACCTTCCAGGTCGGCCTGGGCTTCTCGAACATCGAGAGCTTCATCTTCACGGCGCAGGTCGCGCAGCAGAACTTCCTCGGCTGGGGCCAGGCCGTCTCGTTCTCGGCACAGCTGTCGGGCCTGCGGCAGTTCTTCCAGGCGTCGTATTTCGACCCGTACTTCCTCGACACGAACTTCATCTTCTCGGTCGACGCGTACCGAACGCAGCTCGACTACTTCGGCTTCGTGCGCGACGCGTACGGCGGCACAGCGAGCCTCGGCTACTACGTCATCGCCGACGAGATGTCGTTCAACCTCGGCTACACGCGCGAGTTCGTTCGCGTCGAGCCGAGCCGGCAGTCGCTGTTGCTGGCCGATCAGTTCCGCAGCGGCAACACGAGCGCGCTGCGCGCCGGCTGGCTGTGGGACAAGCGCAACAACCGCCTCTTTCCGTCGCAGGGCTGGTTCATGAACGTGACCGCCGAGTTTGCCCCGCGCCCGCTCGGTGGCTCGTACATCTTCAACCGCTACACGGGGAACTTCAGAGGTTATGTGCCGCTGCCGCTGGGCATCGTGCTCAAGGGCCAGCTGCAGCTCGGCATCATTCAGCAGCTCGAGCCCGCCAACGGTCTGCCAGCGTCAGAGCTCTATTACCTGGGTGGCATCTTCACGGTGCGCGGCTACCCGATTCGCACCATCTCGCCGACCGAGCTCGCGGCCTCGACGCCCGACGGGGTCACCACGCCCATCAACGTCGGCGGCGATCGCCAGCTCTTCCTCAACATCGAGCTCGAGTTCCCCATCTTCGAGAAGGTCGGCATTCGCGGCGTGCTCTTCTACGACGCGGGCAATGCGTTCGCGCGCGGAGTGCCGTTCTTCCAGGACCGCACGTACCCGAACCTGCCGCTGGGCCTCTTCCACTCGGTCGGGTTCGGCTTCCGCTGGTTCTCGCCGATTGGCCCGCTGCGCTTCGAGTGGGGCTTCCCGCTCAACCGTCGCCAGGCGATCGATCTGCAGGTGCCTCAGTTCGAGTTCACGATCGGTCAGAGCTTCTGATCGTCACTTGAAGAAGAGCGCCGCGGTCGCGAGACCCGAGACGATCAGCAGCGCTCCGATCACGAAGATGGCGAGGTCGACGGGCGCGAAGCGGCTGACTCGCATCGGCAACTTGTCGGTGACGACGCTGGGTTCGTTCGAGACGGCCTTCATCAGCCCGGAGTCGACCTCGATGTTCGGCGACGGGCCGGCCGGGTGTGCAGTGGGCGCCGGCGTCTCGATGACCGTTCGCTCTTCGGGCGCCCGCTCGCCTTCGTCGAAGCGGAGCACCGTGTGGCCGAGCTCGACGACGTCTCCGGTCTGGAGTTGCTGGCAGTTCTTCACGCGCTGCCCGTTCACGTAGATGCCGTTGGTGGTCGCGAGGTCTTCGACGAAGTACGCGCGGCCGCGGTGAAGCAGGCGCGCGTGCCGTCGGCTGACGGTGCGATCGTGCAGGCGAACGTCGACGTCGTCGCCGCGGCCGATGGAGGTGTCGAGGAACGCGATGGGGTAGACGTGGCCTTCGTCGGCGCCAGCGACGCAGGTGAACGTGGCGGCCCGGCTCTCGAGCTCGGGCAGATCGTTCGAGAGCAGCTCTTTGGCGAGGAAGTCGGTGCTCTTGTTCTTTCGGCGCTCGCGCGAGGCTTCGTCTTCGGGCCGCTTCACCACCACGTCGTTCGGGAGCGTGAGCGATTCGCCGGGCATCACGAGGCGCGCCACGTAGGCAGGGAAGAGCTGGTTGCCGACGCGCAGTGGCCGAATCGATTTGATCGCGAGCCGCGAACCATCGACCTCGAGCGTCAGCAGCTTGAAGGGCAGGCCGGCCAGCTGAATGTCGTCTTTGGGCCCGCCTCCGACCGAGACCGCCCCGTCCACCAAGTCCACCGGGGTCGTCTCGCCGTTCCAGATGATGTCGAGGTGCATGGTGGGGGGCGGAGCAGGCCGGAAACCACGCCAACCAGCCGGATCAAGGGTGCTTTCTGGCCGTTCGTCCCGGTTGCCAGTCCGCGACAGCGCACGACGGCTGGTGCATGGTGCGCGGCGAATGCGACACCTTTCGATCCTCTGTCTGCTGGTCGCCGTCTCGGCATGCCGTGACGAGCAGGCCGGCCCGAAGCCGCGTGGAAGCCGGCCCCCTGCCCCGGGGCAGCAGCAGCCCGCCGCGCAGCCATCAGGCAACGCCCGCACGCTCGATGCGCTGCCGGGGCCGCTGAACTTTCCGTCGACGGCGACGTTCGCGGGCGGAACCATCAAGTACCTCGGCAGCAACGTGGAGCCGAAGAACCCGCAACCGGGACAGCCCGTGGTGCTCAAGCACTACTTCCGCGCCGATGGGCCGCAGCCGCAGGGGTACCAGTTCTTCGTGCACGTGGTCGACGGCAACTCGGGCCAGATGCTCGGCAACATGGATCACGAGCTGCAGAACGGCGCCGCGATGCTGGGCACGTGGCCGCAGGGGAAGATCATCGAAGACGTGCAGCAGATCGCGATGCCGAACTACCCGGGGCCGATGCAGCTGTTGATGGGCTTCTGGCGCGGCGAGGAGCGGCTGCTCGCCGATCTTCCACCCACGCACGACGGCAATCACCGCGTCTTCGGCCCGCGCCTCGAGGGGCCGCAGGCGTCGCTGCCCGAGTACAAGATGCCGCGCGCCGCGAAGCCGCCCACCATCGACGGCAAGCTCGACGACGCGCAGTGGAAGAGCGCTCCCGAGGTGACGCTGACGACGAGCTTCGACGGCAAAGAGGCGCAGCGGAAGACGCGCCTGCGCATGTTGTACGACGACACGAACATCTACGTGGCCTTCGACTGCGACGACCCCGACGTGTGGGGCACGCTGCGCAACAAGGACGACGCCATCTACAACCAGGACGTGGTCGAGGTGTTCTTCGACGCCGACGCCGATGGCGCCACCTACAACGAGCTGCAGGTCTCTCCGCACAACGTGAACTTCGACGCGTCGTTCGTGGCGCGGCGGTCGAACCTCGAAGAGGCCATGAAGTGGGAGTCGGGCATGAAGACGGCGGTCGACGTGCGCGGCACGCTCGACGACACCTCCGACACCGACAAGGGCTGGAGCGCCGAGATGCAGATTCCCATCGCGAACCTGAACAAGGTGCCGAAGGTTCCGCCCGGCAAGGGCGACAAGTGGCGCTTCAACGCGTACCGCCTCGAGCACTTCGAGCACTTCAAGCAGATCGAAGGGCAGTCGTTCTCGCCGCTCTTCGTCGGTGACTTCCACGCGACGAACCGGTTCGGCTGGCTGATCTTCGACTGACGCTCACACGAGGGTTCGGTCGATCCACGCGGCGAGGTGTGCGGTCGCGTGCTTCGTGGCCGTCATGCCCTGCATGCTGAAGAACCCGTGAATGACGCCGCTGACCTCTTCGATGGTCACCGACGTGCCTGCGTCTCTGAGCTTCTCGGCGTAGGCGAGGCCTTCGTCGTGCAGCACGTCGCACTCGGCGAGCAGCACGTAGGCGGGCGGGCCCTTCGTGAGCGTCGCGCGCAGCGGCGAGGCGTCTTCGTGCGTGCGTGTGGTGGGATCGGGCAGGAACGCGTTCGTGAAGTACCGCATGGTGTCCCGCGTGAGGAAGTAGCCGCTCGCGAAGCGCGTGTACGACGGCGACTCCTGCGAGCAGTCGGTCACGGGGTAGATGAGCACCTGCGCGGTGACGTCACACTTGCGCGCGACGACCGCGGCGAGGTGGCCACCTGCGCTGTCGCCCGCCACCACGACCGAGGTCGTCTCGAGCAGTGCCCGCGTCACCGCCACGCAGTCGTCGATGGCGGCGGGAAACGGGTGCTCGGGTGCGAGCCGGTAGTCGACGGAGATGACGGTGCGCCTGGCCTGCGCGGCGAGGGCGCGACAGGGGAGATCGTGCGTCGTGACATCGCCCACCACCCAGCCGCCGCCGTGAAAGAAGACGATCACACCCGCGCGTGCCTGCTTCGGCTCGTAGCGGCGCACCTTCACCCCGGCGAGCTGCTCGTCGCAGACGCGTTCGACTGGAGCGGGGGCTCCGAAGATCGGGCGAAAGCTGCCGGTGTTCTTTCGCATCGCCGCGCGAGATCGCGCTGGCCCGATCTGCTCGATCGGTCGATCGAGCGCGGTCGCGAGCCAGTTGAGCGCCCTCCAGGTCGGTCGCAGCCCCATCGTCAGCGCCCCTTGAAGACGGCTTCTCGCCGCTCGATGAAGCTCAGCATGCCCTCGGCGGCGTCTTCGCTGCTCATCACGCGCGAGAGCAGGTGCTGCAGGTGGTCGGTCGCGGTGGCCTGCCCCTTCGACTCCATGACGCGCGCGTTCTCGAGGGTGCCCAGCACGCCGATCGGCGCCTGCTTCGCGATGAGCTGCGCGATGGCCCTGGCGCGGGTGAGCTGGGCGCCAGGTTCGACGACCTCCTGCACGAGCCCGATTCGGAGCGCCTCGGCGGCGCCGAACTCCTCTCCGGTGAGGAGGAAGCGCATGGCGTTGCCCCAGCCAAGGCGGGTGGGTGCGCGCATGGTGGCGCCACCGAAGGGAAGAATGCCGCGAGCGATCTCGAGTTGACGGAAACGCACGGTGTTCGCCGCGATGACGATGTCGCTGGCGAGCGCGAGCTCGATCGAGAGCGTGAAGGAGATGCCGCTCACGGCCATCACGACCGGTTTGGGAACCTGCGGGGCCCAGACGCCGAACGGGTCGTACTTGCGGCCACCGGCGAGGGCGTGCGGGCCCTTCTCTCCGACGGCGGGGCCGACCTCGGCGAGATCGAGGCCAGCCGAGAAGTGCTCTCCGTGACCGAACAACACGCCGCAGCGCAGCGTCTCGTCGTCGCCGAGCCGCTCGTACGCGGCCGCCAGCTGCTCGATCGTCGCCAGGTCGAACGCGTTGCGCTTCTCAGGGCGATTGATGCCCATGAGCAGCACGCCGCCGTCTCGTTCCACCGTCACGCGGGTCGTCATGCAGGGCAGGGTGGCCCGCGCCGGTGGTGAGGTCAACCGCCGTCAGTGCTTCGCCTCGCCGTGCCAGCTCGCGAGCAGCTTCACGTAGTTCACGCGCTCGTAGCCCGAGGGGTCAGGGCAGCGCGCGAGGTTCATGTTCCCGCGCAGCTGGGTGACCGACGCGTACTCGTGCTCCTCGAAGAAGTGCTTCAGGCCTTCGACCAGCAGCGTCAGCATCTGCGGCCCGTTCTCGAGCACCGCCGAGACGACCTGCGTGACGTGCGCTCCGGCCATCAGCGCCTTCACGACGTCGAGCGGGTCGTGAATGCCACCCGAGCAGGCCAGCGTCATGCGGGTCTGGGGAGACAGAATCGCGAGCCAGCGCAGCCGCAGCTGCAGCTCCTGGCGATCGGAGAGATGCAGTGAGCGCCGCAGCGTCAGTGTCTCGACGTCGATGTCGGGCTGGTAGAGCCGGTTGAAGAGCACGACGCCCGCAGCGCCGCTGTGCTCGAGCTTCGCCACGAAGGCGGGGAGCGACGAGTAGAAGGGCGACAGCTTCACCGCGAGGGGGATCTTCACGCTCTCCTGCACCTGGCGAATCACGTCGAGTTGTTGGTGCTCGACATCGGAGCCGGTGAGCTTCGGATCGCTCGGCAGGTCGTACAGGTTCAGCTCGAGCGCGTTCGCGCCGGCCTGTTCGATCAGCTTCGCGTACTTGAGCCACCCGCCCGGCGTGGTGCCGTTGAGCGAGCCGATGACGGGAATCGAGCACATCTGCCGAATGCGACGAATCTGCTCGAGGTACGCGTCGGGCCCGAGCGCGAAGTCGCCCGTCGAGGGCAGCCACGACGGCGCCTCGGCGAACGCGTCGGCCGACCCATCGAGGAACCGGTGCGCGGCGAGCTGGTCAGCCACGAGCTGCTCCTCGAACAGCGAGCGCATGGTGATGGCGGCGGCGCCTGCGTCTTCGAGGCGCTTGACGGTGTCGAGATCGTCGACCAGCGGAGACGCGCCCGCGAAGATCGGGTGCTTCAGCTTGAGGCCGAGCCAGGTCGTCGAGAGGTCGATGGTCATGGCGTGCCCTCCTTCTTGGTCTCGAGGTGAACGGCCGCCAGCTGTTCGTAGAGCGCCCGGCGTCGCGCTGCGTTCGCGTCGGCCTGGTCGAGCAGCCCCTCGTAGCGTTTGGCGTCTTTCATCTCGACGAGCCGGAACCGGCCCTCGTTCTTCATGAAGTCACGTGCCTTGAGCTTCGGCGCGGGGGCGTCGAGCTGCAGCGGCGCGAGCCCTTCTGCCAGGCGGCGTGGATCGAAGCGGTAGAGCGGCCAGATGCCCGACTCGACGGCGAGCCGTTGCTGCTCGGTGCCGAGCTTCAGGTCGTACGCGTGCGCGATGCAGTGGCTGTACGCGATGACGAGGGCCGGCCCGGGGAACGCCTCGGCCTCCTTCAGCGCCTTGAGCGCCTGCGCGTCTTTCGCGCCCATGGCGATGCTGGCGACGTAGCAGTTGCCGTACGACATCGCGAGCAGGCCCAGGTCCTTCTTGGCGATGGCTTTGCCGGCGACCGAGAACTTCGCGCTCGCGCCGAGCGGCGTCGACTTCGACTGCTGACCGCCCGTGTTCGAGTACACCTCGGTGTCGAGCACGAGGGCTTTGACGTGTGCGCCGGTCGAGAGCACGTGGTCGAGGCCGCCGAAGCCGATGTCGTAGGCCCAGCCGTCACCGCCGACGATCCACACCGACTTCTTCACGAGCGAGTCGGCGAGCTGGAGCAGCTGCTTGGCTTCGGCGCCTTCGAGCTTCGCGAGCTCGAGCTTCAGCGCCACGACGCGTTCGCGCTGCGCGGCGATGCCTGCTTCGTCGTCCTGCTTCGCGACGAGAATCTCTCCGAACTTCGCCGGCAGCTTCGAGGTGAGCCGCGTCAGCAGGTCCGTCGCGAGGCGCTGTTGCGCATCGACGGCGAGCCGCAGGCCGTAGCCGAACTCGGCGTTGTCTTCGAAGAGCGAGTTCGCCCAGGCAGGGCCGCGACCGTCTCTGTTCTTCGTGTACGGCGTCGTCGGCAGGTTGCCGCCGAAGATGGAGGAGCACCCGGTCGCGTTTCCGATCAGCAGCCGATCACCAACCAGCTGGGTCAGCAGCTTGATGTACGGCGTCTCGCCGCAGCCCGAGCACGCGCCCGAGAACTCGAAGAGCGGCTCGAGGAACTGCGTCGCCTTCACGTCGTCTTTCACCTTCGTGCGGTCGATGTACGGCAGCTGCTCGAAGAAGGCCCAGTTGGTGCGCTCCTTCTCGCGAAGCGGCTCGATGGGAGTCATGTCGATGGCCTTGTGGCGCGGGTTCGACTTGTCGCGCGCGGGGCAGACCTGCACGCAGAGCCCGCAGCCGGTGCAGTCGTCGGGAGCGACCTGCAGGGCGTACTTCCACACGCCTCCGCTCGGCGCGGTGCCGAGATCCTTCGACTTGAAGTCGGTGGTGAGGAAGGTCGACGGGGCGCTCTTCATCGCGGCCGGATCGACGAGCTGGCTGCGAATCGCCGCATGCGGACAGATGAGCGAGCACT
>JAEUJR010000879.1 GCA_016793585.1 Archangium sp. | reverse complement strand
CTCTGCTGATCACTCGAGCCGCCCTCGACAGCCAAAGCCCGCAATCAGGAGCCGCCGCTCCCTGAGAGCGTCTCTCGGAGCAACGCCTCGAGCCAGTCGATGAACACACGCACCCGGCGCGAGAGCTGCCTTCGGTGCGGGTACAGAATCGACACGGGCATCGGCCGCGCGCGCGCTGACTTCATCACCTCGACCAGCCGCCCCGAGCGCAGCTCCTCTTCGAGGCTGCTGCGCGGCGTCTGAATGAGCCCAAGCCCTGCGACCGCAGCCGCCACGTAGGTCTCGGCCGAGTTGACGGTGAGCTGCCCGCGCATGGGCTTCTCCTTCCACTCACCGTCTTCGAAGTACTCCCAGCCGTCGGGCTTCGCGCCCAGCGTGTTCGAGTAGTGCACGAGCACGTGGCGCTCGAGATCCTTCAGTTTTCGCGGCACGCCACAGCGGCGCAGGTACGCGGGGCTCGCGCAGTTGACGAGCTCGAAGCTTCCGACCCGACGCACGACCAGCCCTGACTCTGCGAGCGGCCCGGCGCGGACGACGCAGTCGTAGCCTTCCCGCACGAGGTCGACGGCCCGGTCGGTGGAGCCCAGCTCGAGCTGCAACGCCGGGTGCGCCGCGAGAAACTTCGGCAACGCCGGCATCACGGTGAACCGGGCGAAGCGCGTCGAGAGGTCGACCCTGATGCGGCCCGCGAGCGCCTCGCCGCTCTGAAACATCGACTCCACCTCATCGGCGTCGGCGAGCAGGTCCTTACAGCGCTCGTAGAAGGCCGCGCCGTCGTGCGTGAGGCTGACCCGCCGCGTGGTGCGAGACAGCAGCCGCGTCGAGAGCCGCTCCTCGAGCTGCTGCACCCCGCTCGACACCGTCGCCTTCGGAAGCCCGAGGCTCTTCGCCGCCTGCGTGAAGCTCTCGAGCTCGGCGACGCGCACGAAGATGCCCAACGACTGCAGTCGGTCCATTGTTCGTCGATTCTAGACAGTCCTTCCATCTCGCGCACGATTGTTCAGTCGCTCTCCCGGCCCTATTCATCGTGCATGACCAACACGAACCGTCTGGCAGTGATCACCGGTGGCAGCCGCGGCCTCGGCCGCAACGCAGCGCTCCACCTCGCGAAGGCCCATGTCGACAGCATCATCACGTATCGAAGCCACCCCGAAGAGGCGCACGCCGTGGTGGCCGAGCTCGAGAAAGGCGGAGTGAAGGCCGCGGCGCTGCCCTTCGACGCGGCGAAGAGCAGCTCGTTCGAGGGCTTCGCCACGAACCTGAAGCAGACGCTCGCCCAGCGCTTCGGCCGCGAGCGCTTCGACTTCCTCGTGAACAACGCGGGCCACGGGCTGATGAAGCCGTTCGCCGACACGACCGAAGGCGAGCTCGACGAGCTCTTCGCCGTGCACGTCAAGGCGCCGTACCTGCTGACCCAGCGCCTGCTCCCGTTGCTCGCCGATGGTGGCCGCGTGCTGAACGTCTCCACCGGCCTCGCGCGCTTCACCCTGCCCGGCTACTCGGCCTACGCAGCCATGAAGGGCGCCATCGAGGTGCTCACGCGCTACCAGGCGAAGGAGCTCGGCGCCCGCGGCATCTCGGTGAACGTCGTCGCGCCCGGCGCCATCGAGACCGACTTCGGCGGCGGCCACGTGCGTGACAACCCGCAGCTGAACCAGATGATCAGCTCGTTCACCGCGCTCGGCCGCGCCGGAAAGCCCGACGACATCGGCGGCGTCATCGCGAGCCTGCTGGCCGGCGACACGAAGTGGATCAATGGTCAGCGCATCGAAGCGTCGGGCGGCATGAACCTCTGAGACGAGGTCATGGCGGTGCGAAGACGAAGGGGTAATTGACCTCTCCGTCCGCGCCCCTGGGGAAGACCCATTTCTTCACGGCCTTGACCAGACACTCGCCAAGCCCGTCATCGCCCACCGTGTTGCTCTCGACGGAAGCCTTGGCCACCTTGCCACCGGCAGTGATGGTGAACATCACCGACACCCTGCCGGCGGCTTTCGGATCCTTCGCGAGCACCTTGTCGTAGCAGGCACGCACCGGCTTGCGATGGGCCTTGATGGTATCGCGCACCGCCGTCCTGCGGGCGCTCTCCATCTCCATGGCGCTGACCGCCTCCTGCTCGTCGCAGACCGATGCCGACGACTTCACGCGCGCTGGAGCGGGCGATACGAGTGCCAGCTGGTATCCACCCCGGCGGCAGGTCTCGACGAGCGGGGCCAGCGCTGTGCTCGAGACGCTGTGGTCGACTTCGATCCTCACGACTCCGTCAGGTCGTGGTGCCTGGAGGCTCTTGCCGAGTTGAACGCCGTCGACCACGCCTCCATCTGAGCGCAGCTGGAGCGCGTCGACCCACACGCCGTCGGGTGAGACGCGAATGACGCCGAGGGAGCGGCGCTGACCGGGCGTCATGACATTCTGGAACGGCTCAGCTCCCTCGAGCCGCACTTCCACCGTGCGGGCCCGGGCCAACCCGGTCGCAGCGAGGACTCGCTCGAGCTGGCGGAACGGCTGCGCGCCGACCAGGTCGATTCGCACGTCGAGTGACCCGGCGTCGGCGAGGTTGCTCAGGGCCTGGTCGACTGCAGACCGCATCAGCGCGTCATCGACCGGAGCTTTGAGGACACGTCCATCGACCGCGACCGTGTCAGCCGCGATCGAGATGGTGACCGGAGCCGCTGCCAGCACGAGCGCGAGGAGCATTCACCTCTTCTACTCCTCAGCCGCGGTACTGAATGCTCCACACGGCCGCGTAGTGAAACGCTGCGGCAGCCAGCACGAAGAGGTGAAACACCTCGTGGTACCCGAAGAACGACGGCCTCGGGTTCGGCCAGCGCTTCGCGTACACGCCGGCGCCGAGAATGTAGATGACGGCTCCGGCGAGCAGCAGGCCGACGACGCCCCAGCCCACGAGCGGCGGCAGCGAGAACACCAGCGGCGACGACGACAGGCCGAGCACCACGTAGATGCCCGCGCGCAGCCCGCGGTGCCCGTGGTCGTTCAAGAACACGTGCGCGATGCCGGCCAGCGCTCCGCCCCACATGCCGACGAGCCCCCACGTCCACCCCGTGGGCGCGATGAGCGCGGCGAACGGCGTGTAGCTGCCCGCGATGAGAAAGAAGATGCCGCAGTGGTCGACGAAGCGGAGGCGGGCGCGCGCGGCCTTGCTCCACATCGGCCGGTGGTACAGCGCCGACAGCCCCAACAGCGTCGACAACGAGGTGGCGTAGACGAGGCCGGCGACGTACCGCCACCCCGTCTGCGGCGCCATCGCCAGCTCGGCGAAGCCACCGAGCGAGACGAAGAACCCGAGGAAGTGGAAGACCCCACGCAGCCGCGGCTTCACCTTCACCGGGCCGCTCGCCTGTGGCTGTGAGAGCTCGAGCGCTGGAGTCATGACACCACGGAGCGTGCCACCGGCTCCGTCATCGAACCGTCATCGACCCGCTTCGGGCCCCGCCAGAACTTCACGAAGGAGACGAAGTAGGCAGGCCGCACACGTCGCGCGTCGTCGAACTGCGGCAGGTACAGCCACGGCACCTTCGGGCGCTGGTGATGGGCGAGGTGCCAGTTGAAGTGCAGCAGCAGCGCTTCGTACAGGCGCGGCGCCTTCAGGTTGTGCGCTCCGTCGAGCACGTCTCGCGGAGAGCCCGCGTGCGTCACGTACTGCTGCGAGGCCCAGCACAGCCCGCCCGCCGCCTGCAGCAACACCCACGTCCACCCGAAGGTGGCGATGCCGAGCCCCTGCACGACGACGGAGAGCAACGCCTCGGCGCGAACCCGCCGGAGCGAAGACGCCGTCACACCCTTCACCATCGCGTCGGCGTCGTCATGTAGCGGCGCCAGCGTCGACTGGAGCAGGCCCGGCCACACCACCAGCGCCACCGTCGCGAGCGGCACCACCACCCAGAAGCCGCCGAGGTACAGGAAGTAGAAGTACACGCGCCGCCAGACGGGGTGGTCGTGGGGCTCGAGAATCTCGAAGCGCTCCACCTCGCTGCGGTTTCGCCGGTGATGCCCGAGGTGACACAGCCGCAGAAAGCTGAAGCTGCCCGGAAAGGTGAGGCCCAGCAGCACGCCGAACGCCTCGTTGAGCAACGGCCGCGCGTGGAAGATGCCGTGCTCGGCTTCGTGCAGCAGCGTGTACGCGGGCAGAAACAGAAACCCGAACGCCACTGCGGCCAGCGCGAGCGTGAGCGGCGACTGCGTGCGCGCCGCCAGCCACTGACACGAGAGCATCAACGAGATGATGCCGAGGGCGAGCGCGACGTTGAGGCGCGACGGGGGTGGAGGCACGGGCGCGTCGTCGGGAGCCACAGCCACCTTCGGCGGAAAGAAGACGGCGTTGATGGCGAGAGCGAGCAACGCTCCGGCGACGACGTCGGCGACGAAGTGCTGCTTCACCGTCAGCGTCGACACCGCGATGGCCGCGGCCCAGGTGAGCCACACCGGCCCGCCGCGCATGTGGTGCAGGCGCAGCGCGACCAGCAGCGACGTGGTGACGTGAATCGACGGCAAGGTGTTGCCCGGCAGGTCGTCACGCCACATCGAAGCGAGGGCGTCGTGCAGCCACAGCGGCTCGACTCCTTCGAGCGACGGGCGCGGGTAGTGCGCCGGGAAGAGCACGAAGCCGAGCCAGCAGACGACGTTCGCCGTCAGCACGGCCGCGAGCGTTCTCGGGTACTCGCCCGGCTTCGCCCACCACGCGGCCAACGGCAGCATGACGTAGAACGACGCGTAGACGAGCCACGTCCACGGCAGGAACGGAATCGCGCCGTCGAGCGGAACGAAGAAGTCGAACCGGGGTGTCAACGCCGCGTTGAGGCGTTGGTAGACGACGAGCGTTCCGAAGACGAGCGCGAGCGTCGTGCCCACGCGCGTGACGAAGTGCTGGTCGAGCAACATGACGAGGCGGCGGAGCACGGGCCGTGGACCGTAGCGCATCGGCTGTCGTACCCCGGTGGTCGATGATTCGGCTCGGCGCGCTCACGATGCTGCTCGTCGCCTGCGGGCCGACGGCAGCCACGCGCGTCGAGGCCCATCAGCAGGGCCACGGGTTGGTCTAGCGCCGCAGCGCTCGAACATGCCATCGATGCGCTGGGCGCTCCGAGCTCGTGCGCGAACACGCCGGCAACCATCTCGCGCGTCACCGAGCAGGGGCGTCAGACGTGGGCCTGCGAGACCCCAGCTTCGCCGCGACAGGGCGAGACAGAACCGCCGCTCACGCCCCTGCAGGAAGTCTTCGGCCGGCGCTGGTCGCTCTCAGACCGCTCCGCGCGCGATGACCGCGAGCCGCGACGTGTCCTTCACGCGCACGTGGCGGCCCGAGTCGATGATGCCCGAGTCGACCAACTGCCGAAGACACCGCGACAACGTCTCGGCCCGCATGCCCAGAATGCGCGCCACGTGCTGCTTCGAGAACGGCGCCTTGCGGCCCGCGTCGACCAGCTTGGCGAAGTCGAGCAGGAAGCGCGCGAGGCGGGCGAGCGAGGGGCCGGTACGCAGGTTCGTGTCGCGGGCGTTGCGCGCGTGTTCGTCGACGAGCAGCCCGACGAGCGAGGCGGCGGGCGTCTGAGGGCCGACCCACTGCTGCAGCTGCGACGGCGGCGTGGTGCAGACCGTCGAGTCGGTCAGTGCTTCGACCGACGCGTGCGCCGGGTGACTCGAGAGGCTCTCGGTGCCGAGCAACGACCGCGGGCCACGCACGGCCGACAACGACTCGGTGCCGCTCGGCTCGGTCGTCGACACGCTCAGCAGCCCCTCGCGCACGAAGACGACCTCTTTGGGAATGTCGCCCTGCATCCACAACCGCTCACCTGCGACCACGCGGCGAGAGGTGAACGGGCATCGCCCCGTGGCGCTCACTGCACAGTCACTGCATCGGGCAACCGGTTCGTCGACCATGCGGCCGACCTTGAGCAGTGACCGTGCCACCAGTGACTTGAGGAGGATCACCGGGGAGGATGACGCAGGTTTCGACGTGATGGCCGTCAACCGCGCAATTCCAGCGTGCGGGGGGCAAGTACCCGAAGTCTGTCAGCGGCACCTGACGCGGCTTGTCGTGGAGCACATGGCCCCATGGGCCGTTGAGGTGCGACGAATAAGCAGGCGACCGTTCTGGGGGCTCATGAAAGTTGATCGTCGATGAAATGGCTCCTCGAACGCCTCGAGTCCAGCGCCGTCGGGCCCTGGGTGCGGGAAGGCGACGACGACGACCTCTTCCGGTCGAGGTTGCTCCACGGCTTCACGGCGCTGATGTTGGCGCTCTTCGGCGTGGCCACGGTGGTGCGGTTGATCAGAGGTGACCACCGAGTCGCGCTGATCAACGCCGTGTGCGTGACGATTCTGGTGGCGGTCCTGGTCTCGCTGCGGCGCGGGGTGCGGCTCGAGCTCGTGGTGCGCGTGCAGGCGTGGTTCGTCGTGGTGATGCTGCTCGCCCTGTACTGGACCGGCGCCCAGCCCGACCTGGTGCTGCTCTGGGGCTACGTCATCCCTCCGCTCACCATCATGCTGGCGGGCTTTCGTGGTGGTGGCCTGGCCTCGGTCGCCCTGGCGCTCGGCGTCGGCGCCCGCGTGTTCTGGCCCGCAGAGGGGCTGGTGCTCACCGATGGGGCCGCGCTGACGAAGTACCTGCTCACCTACTCGACCGTCACCGGCCTCACGCTGGTCTTCGAACGAGCCCGCGCGCACGCGCACGCCCGCACGCGCGCCGTGATGCTCGAGCTGCAGGCCGCGAAGGAAGCCGCTGAAGCCGCGAACCGCGCCAAGAGCGAGTTCGTCGCCAACATGAGCCACGAGATTCGCACGCCGATGAACGGCGTCATCGGGCTCACCGACATTCTGCTGCAGACGAAGCTCGAGAAGGAGCAACGCGAGCTGCTCACCCTCGCGCAGCAGCAGACCCAGTTCCTGCTGCGGCTCATCAACGACGTGCTCGACCTCTCGCGCGTGGAGTCGGGCCGGCTCACCCTCGAGGCGGCGCCCTTCGACCTGCAGGCCTTCGTGCGGCAGCTCGCCACCTTCTGGGAGCCGCTGGTGCAGTCGAAGGGCCTCGACCTCGAGGTGCGCCTGAGCGCCGAGCCGCGCTGCTTCGTGGTGGGTGACGTCACGCGCCTGCGTCAGGTGCTCGCGAACCTGCTGGGCAACGCGCTCAAGTTCACCGCGAAGGGCCGCCTCTCCCTCGAGCAGACGCTCTCGCTCACGGCCGAACGCGCGACCGTTGGCTTCACGGTGCGAGACACGGGCATCGGCATACCCGAAGACCGGCAGCACCTGCTGTTCCAGAAGTTCTCGCAGGCCGACGGCTCGACGACGCGGCTCTATGGCGGCTCCGGGCTCGGCCTCGCCATCTCGGCGCAGCTGGTCGAGCTGATGGGCGGCGCCATCACCTTCGAGAGCGCCGAGGGGCGTGGCAGCGCGTTCTCGTTCACGCTCGAGTTCCCCCGCTCGGCCGAGCCACCAGTCTCGACGGAGCCGACGAACGAGCGGCTGCAGGGGAGCGGCAAGGTGCTGTTGGTCGACGACAACAACATCAACCGGCTCATCGCGTCGCATCACCTGAAGGCGCTCGGGTTCGAGGTCGACCAGGCCGAAGACGGCGCGCAAGCCGTCGAGCGCTGGCGCCACGGAGCCTACGTGCTCATCGTGATGGACTGTCAGATGCCGGTGCTCGACGGGTATCAGGCGACGGGCAACATCCGCTCCGAAGAGGCCGGGCGCGCGCACGTGCCGATTCTCGGGCTGACCGCTCACGCGATGGCTGGCGACCGCGAGAAGGTGCTCGCGGCGGGCATGGACGAGTATCTCGCAAAGCCGGTGCGGTTGCCCGACCTGCAGCGCACGCTCACCCGGCTGGGGCTGGTACGGCCGGGCTGATCAGCGCACGGCAGCTCCCGCGATGACGACGGCGACGTCGGCGGCCTCGCGCTCACACGCGAGCCGCTTCGTCGCGCAACAGGAAGCCCGTCTGCCCTTCGAACTGCATCGCCTCGTCGACCGGAGCGAACCGCAGCTCACGCCAATCGAGCAGATAGTTCTGCCGCATCGTCCAGGGGGCCGCGTCTCCCTGTGACGGCAACCGAGGCGCCGCGCGCGCGACGTAGCCTGACGACAGCTCCAGCAGCGGCCGTCTCGCCTCGGGCGCCTGACGCCCATCTGGCCTCGCGCTCGTGAAGCCCGCGGCCTGCATGTGGTTGATCAACCGGCAGAGGTATTGCGCGGCCAGGTCTGCCCGCAGCGTCCACGAGGCGTTCGTGTACCCGACGCACCACGACAGGTTCGGCACGTCGGCGAACATCAGCCCGCGATACACGACCTGCTCGGAGGGCACGAGGCGTCGCCCGTCGACCTGCAGCTCGATGCCACCCAGCGCGAGCAGCTCGAGGCCCGTCGCCGTCACGACGATGTCTGCGTCGAGGCCCCGTCCCGACGACAGCCGCACGCCGCGCTCGGTGAACCGCTCGACGGCGTCGGTCACCACCGAGGCGCGGCCGTCGCGAATCGAGGTGAAGAGGTCTCCATCGGGTACGACGCACACGCGCTGGTCCCACGGCGCGTAGCGGGGCGTGAAGTCTGGAGCGAGCGGGCGGCCTGGCAGGTGCCGCCGAACACCACGCTCGAGCAGGCGGGCCGCAGCCCGGGGAAAGCGACGACAGAACTGGAAGAACGCCGTCGCCAACAGCACGTTGCGCGTGCGCACGGCGAGGTGCGCCCAGGTCGCGGGCAACAGCCGTCGCAAGAGCGCCACCAGCCGGTCGCGCCCCGGCAACGCGAGGTACCAGGTCGGAGAACGCTGCAGCATCGTCACGTGCGCCGCGGTTCGCGCGAGCTCGGGCACCAACGTCACCGCCGTCGCGCCGCTGCCAATCACCACCACGCGTTTGCCGCTGACGTCGAGCGACTCGGGCCACCACTGGGGGTGCACCACCTGGCCGCGAAACTCGTCGAGCCCTTCGAACCGTGGCTGATGCGCGCGCTCGTACGAGTAGTACCCGACGCAGAGGTGAAGAAAGCGCGCCCGCAGCGTCGTGGGCTTGCCGTCTGCTTCGACCTCGAGCACCCAACGCTGCGCGGCGCTCGACCAGGCCGCCGACTTCACGCGGTGCCGAAATCGGATGTGCCGGTCGATGCCAGCGCTCTGCGCCGTCTCACGCACGTACTCGAGAATCTCGGCGCCGCTCGCCAGCGCGCGTGGGCCCTTCCACGGCCGGAACGGGTAGCCGAGCGTGAACATGTCGCTGTCGGAGCGAACGCCGGGGTAGCGAAAGAGGTCCCACGTGCCGCCGAGCGAGGCGCGCCCTTCGAGCACGGCGTAACGCAGCCCGGGGCACTGCTGCTGAAGGCGCCAGGCTGCTCCGATGCCCGAGAGCCCCGCGCCGACGATGATGACGTCGAAGTCGTTCATGCGTGACTGGCTCCCCGTCTGCCGAGCGCCACCACCACCGACTGGTACGCGCACGGCAGCAGCCGCTGGAGCAGGTCGAGCCCCTGTGCGTCGGCCCCCACCAGCACCCGGCGCTGGTTTCGTTCGACGGCCCGCAACATCAGCGCCGCGGCCTGCTCGGGCGTCGTTCGAAAGTTCCGCTCGAAGGTCTCGTTCGCGCGCGACGGGTCGACGCCCAGGTCGGCCAGAGACGAATGCACACGCGTGGCCTTCGCGATGTTCGTCTTCACGCCGCCGGGGTGCACGCAGGTGGCCGAGACGCACGAGCGCGTCAGCTCGAGCTCCATGCGCAGCGCCTCGGTGAAGCCACGCACCGCGAACTTGGCGGCGTTGTAGGCACTCTGCCCTGGGAACGCGATGAGCCCGAAGACGCTCGAGACGTTGACGACGTGCCCATCACCCGACCGCTCGAGGTGCGGCAGGAACGCGCGCGTGCCGTTCACCACGCCCCAGAAGTCGACGTCCATCACGCGGCGGAAGTCGTCGTCGTCACCACCGCGCACCGTCGCTCCGTAGCTGATGCCTGCGTTGTTGATGACGAGGTTCACGCGCCCGTGCCCGCGCACCACCTCGTCGGCCCACTGCACCACCTGCTGGGCGTTCGAGACGTCGACCCGCCGCGTGGTGACCTCGACGTCACGCGAAACGCTCGCCGCCGTCGCCGCGAGGCCTGCTTCGTCGACGTCAGAGAGCGCCACCGCGCAGCCCTGCCGCGAGAGCGCCTCGGCCAGCGCCCGGCCGATGCCCGAGCCAGCGCCGGTGATGGCAGCCACCTTTCCCCGAAACCCCGGCGTCTTCATGAGGCTGCGCCGAGCTCGCGCTTCCACGTCTCGAAGGGCTCGCTCCCGCGGTTCGCCGGGTGAAATCGTCTCGAGAAGTACTGCGCCCAGGGCCTGAACAACGTTCGCAGCCCTTTCGGGTCGAGCCAGACGAACGAGAACAGGCGCCACCATTCACGCAGCGAGAACAACGCACCCCGCCGCTCGAGGAACACGAGCGTCTGCAGCCCGACGAGCACCCAGAACACGAAGGTCGTCGACAGCATGGCCCGCGCGCGCCCGAGGTGGCTGCCCTGGACGGCGAGGTACACGTCGAAGGCGACGCTGCGGTGCTCGTTCTCTTCGGCCGCGTGCCAGCGCCACAGCTTCGACATCGTCGGGTGGGCGCCCTCGAGCAGGTTGCCGTTCGACAACACCGCTTCGCCCATGAGCGAGGTGAAGTGCTCGAGCGCGCAGGTGATGGCGAGCTGCCGGTGCGGCGAGAAGCGCTGCGCGAGCCCCAGCAGCCGGCGCACCCGGCCCTCGAGCGCGGTGATGGGCAGCCCCTGCGCCTCGAGGAAGTCGTTGTAGGCCTTGTGCTCGCGTGCGTGGTGGCCCTCCTGCGCGCAGAAGGCGGCCACGTCGGCGCGCAGCGTCTCGTCCGACAGCTGCGGCAGGAAGTGGCGCACCGAGCGCACGAAGAAGGCCTCTCCGACGGGGAAGAAGACCGAGAACTGGTCCCAGAAGGCGGTG
>JAEUJR010000802.1 GCA_016793585.1 Archangium sp. | reverse complement strand
TCAGATGTCGGGCATGGGCATCGAGTTCATGGACGTCGACGACGAGAAGCGCGCCCGCCTCGAGCGCTTCGTCGATCGGCTGCGCGCCGAGCTGCCCGAAGACAAGCCCGTGAAGAAGTGACGTTTGCGGCGCCTCGAACTGTCCATCGAGCGGTTGTCGAAGTCTGGTGACGGCGTGGCCGAAGTCGCGGGCCGCGCCGTTTTCGTTCCCGGCACCGTGCCCGGTGATCGCGTGCTCGCTGAGGTGTTCGATCAGGGCAAGGCGATGCGGGGTGAGCTGCTCGAGGTGCTCGACCCTGCGCCTGGCCGCCGCTCGCCGGTGTGCCCGCTCGCCGATCGGTGTGGCGGCTGCGACTGGATGCACCTGACCGAAGCGCTGCAGCACGAGTACAAGCAGCAGATCGTCACCTCGGCCCTCGAGCACCTCGGCGGCATCGGCCACGAGCGCTACGAGCTGCTGCCCTTCGTCTTCTCGCCCATGCCGTACAACACGCGTCGGCGCGCCGTACTGCACCCGGTGAAGGGCCGGCTCGGCTTCTTCGGCAAGCGCAGCCACACGCACGTCGAGGTCGATCTGTGCCCTGCGCTCACGCCTCCGCTCGAGTCGCTGCCGGGCGAGCTCGCCGACGCGCTGGGCTCGGCGCTGAAGGACGTCGACGAGGTGCACCTGCTCGAGGTCGGCGGCGAGGTCTCGTTCGCGCTGATGGCGAAGGGAGCTCTGCGGCCGAAACACCGTGAAGTCGCCCAGGCGCTCATTCGTGACGAGGCCGTCGCGGGCGTGGTGCTGGTGCCGGGCGCGGGGAAGGGCGCGCCCGAGCTGCTCGGCAAGCCGGTGCTCGAGGCAGAGGGCGTGCGGTACCGCCCTGATGCGTTCTCGCAGGCCAACGCCGACGTGAACGCGCCGCTCGTCGATCACGCCATCGCCGAGCTCGACTGCGGCCCCGACGATTACGTGCTCGAGCTGTACTCGGGCAACGGCAACTTCACCTTCCCCCTGGCGGCCGCGGCGAAGTCGGTGCTCGCGGTCGAGTCGTCGACGGTCTCGGTCGGCCTCGCGCAAGACGCGGCCCGCAAGCAGGGCTTCGGCAACGTTCGCTTCGTGCAGGGCGACTGCGAGAAGTTCGCGAAGGGGCTGGTGAAGGAGTCGAAGCGCTTCGATCGACTGCTCCTCGATCCTCCACGCACCGGAGCACCCGGCATCGGCGAGTGGGCCTCACGTCTGCTCGTGTCGAAGGTCGTCTACGTCGCGTGTGATCCCGGCGCGCTCGCCCGCGACGCCGCCGAGCTCGTCGCGCAGGGCTTCGTGCCACGCACGGTTCGACTGTTCGATCTCTTCCCCCAGACCCGCCACATCGAAGTCGTGATGTCCTTCACGCGCGGTTCGAGAGGCTGACGATGGAGGCTCGCGTCGTCGAGTTCGTCGAGGTGCTTCGCCAGAACGGCCTCAAGGTCGCCATCTCTGAGTCGCGTGACGCGGTCGAGGCCATCGCGACGACGGGCGTCGAAGACCCCGAGCTGTTCCGGTCGGCCCTCGAGGCTTCGCTCTGCAAGCGCGCCGCCGACGTCGAGACCTTCAACCGGGCCTTCGACCTCTTCTTCACCGGCGCGATCAAGATGCTGCAGGAGATCGATCGCTCGCTCGCCGATCGCATTCGCGAAGAGGGGCTGCTCGAGGGCGACGAGCTCAAGATGATCGTGTGGATGCTCGATCGCCTGGCTGGGCAGATGTCTCCGCTGACGCAGGCGATGATGCAGGGCAACCGCGCGCAGCTGGCGAGCCTCTTTCGCCAGGCGACGCTGCAGATCGACTTCTCGAAGGTGCAGAACGCGCTGCAGACCGGGTTCTTCTCGCGCCGGCTGCTGAGCGGGGCAGGGTTCGAGCAGACGCGCAGCGACCTCGACACCATCAACGCCGAGCTTCAGGCCCGCGGCGTCTCGGCTCGCGGCGTCGAGATCGTCGGCAAACACCTGTCGGCGGCCATGCGCAAAGTCGAAGATGCAGCGCGCGCCGAAGCGGGCCGGCAGATCGGCGCCCGCCTCAAGAAGTCGCAGGGCAACGTCGCCGACAAGCAGCTGCACCTGCTGTCGCGGCAGGAGATCGAGATCGCCCAACGGGCCGTGCGCGCCCTCGCCGAGAAGCTCAAGGCCCGGCTCATTCGCCGGCAGCGCTCCCGCAAACGCGGTCAATTGAACCCACGGCGCACGCTGCGAAAGAACCTCTCGGCCGGTGGCGTGCCGATGGTGCCGCAGTTCAAGACCCGCCGGCCCGCGCGGCCCGACGTGGTGGTGCTCTGTGACGTGTCTGACTCGGTGCGCGTCACCTCGCGCATGATGGTGTTGTTCACCTTCACGCTGCAGTCGCTCTTCTCTCGCGTGCGCAGCTTCATCTTCGTGTCAGAGCTCGGAGAGGTGACGACGTTCTTCAAAGACGCCCGCCCCGAAGAGGCCATCGACGCGGCGACCCAGTCGGACGTGATCTCGCTCGCCTCGAACTCGAACTACGGCCACGCCTTCGCCGAGTTCAACCGAACCTGGCTCGGGTCGATCAGCCGGCGCACGACGGTGCTGGTGATCGGCGACGGCCGCAACAACCACAACCCGGCGAACGTGTGGGCGCTCGAAGAGGTCAAGCGCAAGGCGAAGCGCGTGGTGTGGATCTGCACCGAGCCGCGGCAGAACTGGGGCTTCGGAGACTCCGAGATGCTGCGGTACGAGAAGGCCGTCTCGCAGGTGGTGACGGTGCAGACCCTGGCGGATCTGGAGCGCATCGCTCAGCAGCTGATCCCCGTGTGAGGTTCGTGTGGCCCGGCTCTTCCTGATCTGGCTCCACATCGGGCAGCTGGTGCTGCTGCCGATCATCACGCTCGCTCACGTACTCCGCAGCCGCTCGATTCCGCTCCCCGAGGACAGTGCGGTCTGGTGGCTGGTGCTGCTCTCGATCGTCTGCGGCTTCTTCACCTCGCTGACCTACGCGTTCAAGATCGGATTCTTCGATGCACGCGCCTTCGCGCCGAAGCTCTTCGTCGAGCGCGGCCCGACGAGGCAGTTCCTGATGATGGTGCTGGTGCCCCTCGTCTGGTTGAGCTCGGCGGCCGTCACGGGCCCCGAGCAGTATGACGAGGCCGCGATCGAGTCGGGCGTGCTGGTGCTGGCCGGGCATCACCTCGTCTTGTCGCTGCTCCTGCTCGGCACCGTGGTGCGTGACCTGCTCGTGAGTCCCTTCGAGGGCGCCGCCGGGGCGGTGCTCGCCTGGAGGGTGCTGGTGAGCGGGCTGCTGGCGTGCTCCGTCGGCTTCACGCTGTGGGGCCTGTGGGAGAAGGAAGGCAGGAGCGCACTCATGCTCCTCGCGCTGTCGCTGGTGATGGAGCTGCTCGGATCGGTGCCGTTCTATCGAGCGAACGTGAAGACCATCTTCGAAGACGAGTGATTCACTGGTGTCAGGTGCGGCGGTGGCGCGTACGCTCGCGCCGTGTCCGATCACCGTTCGAACGCCCGGAAAGCCGTCGGGCTGCTGGTGAAGCTCAGCTACACGGGAGTCGACGAGTTCGCCCAGCGCTACGCGACGAACCTCAGCGACGGCGGCATGTTCATCCGCTCGCGAGATCCCAAACCCGTCGGAACGGAGCTGAAGTTTCGCGTCGAGATCGCGAACGGGCAGCGCGTGATGCAGGGCTCGGCGATCGTTCGCTGGGTGCGAGGCCCCGATGATCCGGCCGGAGCGCCGGGCATGGGCGTGCAGTTCGTCGCGCTCGACGAATCGAGCAAGGTGCTCGTCGAGCGCATGTTGGCGAGCACGCAGTCGGCCAAGCCTCCGGCGATCGCGCCAGCGACGCCTGCGCCTGCGGTTCCCTCGATTGCGCCAGTCGCAGCGAAGGCAGTGCCTCCGCCCGTCGCGCCGAAGATCGCGCCGGTTCCCACTGTGCCGAGCCTCGCGCCGAAGGCTCCGGTTCCCGCAAGCGCACCCGCTGCCCCACGAGCGGCTCCGCCCGTCGCGCCAACGCCGATGGAGGATCTGTTCTCGTCGCTCGAGCCGTCACCTGAAGCGGGCGCAGAGCTCGACACGTCTGCGCCGAGTGGAAACGAGATTGAGATCGACACCTCGCCGCCCAGTGGAAACGAGATCGAGCTCGACCTCGACAGCCTGATCGCGTCGACGCCCGATCTGCCGCCGCCTCCGGAAGAGCCGCCGCCGCTGCCGTCTTCGCCGTCAGCGGGCTTCGAGCTCGAGGTCGATGTCGATCTCTCGGCGCCCGAGGAGCAGCCACCTGCCGCGCCGCCGCCGCCACCAGCACCCGCGCCGCCCGCAGCCTTGCCCGAGATTCGCCGCGAAACGGCGCGTGCGCCCGAGCCGCCACGTGTTGCCCCGACGGTTCAGACGATCGTCGCGCAGGCCCCGGCGCCCGCGCCGGCCCCCATCACCTCGGGGCCCGTCTACCTGAAAGACGTCGGGCCCATCGCCGACACCGGCCCGGTCATCGGCATCGATCTCGGCACCACGAACTCGGCCTGCGCGATCGTGAGCAAGGGCCGCCCGCTGATCCTCCGCTCGAAGGACGGCTACAACACGATCCCCTCCGTCGTCGCGCTCTCGAAGAATGGTCGCCTCGAGGTGGGCCATCGCGCGAAGGGGCAGATGGTGCTCAACCCGACGCAGTCGATCTTCGGCGCCAAGCGGCTCGTCGGGCGCGACTTCGGCAGCCCAACCGTCGAGCACGTTCGCACGCGCGCGCACTTCGAGATCGTTGCCGACGCGCAGAACCGCGCGGCCGTGAAGCTGGGCGGCAACACGCTGATGCTCGAAGAGGTGCAGGGCCTCATCCTCAAAGAGTGCCGTGAGATGGCAGAGCACACGCTGGGTACGAAGGTCTCGCGCGCCGTCGTCACGTGCCCGGCCTACTACTCGGAGCCGCAGCGCGAGGCGGTTCGACGCGCCGGCGCCATGGCCGGGCTCAAGGTCGAGCGCGTGCTCAACGAGCCCACCGCCGCCGCGCTGGCGTTCGGCATGAACCGCGAGCTCGCGCGCACCGTGCTCGTCTACGATCTCGGTGGCGGCACCTTCGACGCCACGCTGCTCAAGATCGACAAGAACGTCTTCGAGGTGCTCGCGACGGGCGGCGACGTCTTCCTCGGCGGCGTCGACTTCGACAACCAGATCGTCGACCTGTTGCTGCAGCGCTTTCAGGCGCAGCACGGCCGGCCGTTCGCTGGCGATCAGGTGGCGCTCTCGCGCATCTCGGAGGTCGCCGAGAAGGCCAAGGTCGCGCTGTCGGAGCAGACGACCTTCGACGTGCACCTGCCGATGCTCGAGCTCGACCCCTCGGGCACCCCGCGCGATCTCAAGTGCTCCATCGCCCGCGCCGACGTCGAGGTCGCGTGCAAGGCGCTCGTCGAGCGCACCATTCAAGCCGTTCAAGACGTGCTGCTCGACGCGAAGCTCAAGGCGTCGCAGGTCGACGACATCATCCTCGTCGGTGGCATGAGCCGCATGCCGCTGGTGCGAGAGCAGCTGAAGACCCTGTTCAAGAAGCCCGCGCACGCCTCGGTGAACGCCGACGAAGCGGTGGCGCTGGGCGCGGCGCTCTATTCGGGCTCGGTCGACAAGGTCTCGAGCCTGGTGCTGATCGACGTGGTGCCCATGACGGTCGGGCTCGGAAAACCCGGTGGTGGGTTCCACCGGCTCATCGAGCGCAACACGCCGCTGCCGGCCACGAAGTCGTTCGGGCTCTCGACCCACCTCGACGATCAGACCGAGCTCGAGGTGCTCATCTTCCAGGGCGAAGATGGCAACGTGTCGGGCAACGAGTTTCTGGGCGCGATGAAGATCGAGGGCCTGCCCAGGGGGCCAAAGGGCTCGGTGCAGATCGCGATCACGATCAGCCTCGACGCCGAGTGCGTGCTGAAGGTCGAGGCGCGCGAGTTCAGGACCCGCAAGGTGGTGCAGGCCACGCTCGCCAGCCGCTACACCAGCGACGAGGTCGCGAAACGGCTCGGCATCAGCGCCGAGAAGCGCGCCGAGGCGAACCAGAAGCGCGGCGAAGAGCTCGGCCAACGGGCGGGCGGCTTCTGGAGCCGTCTCAAACGCGTCTTCTCGCGTGGCTGATCAGCGTCGAAAGACGGCGACCTGACCGGGCGAGACGTCGAACTCGACGATCTCGTCGGTCGCGTCGCGCAGGGCCCACCCACGCTCGGGCTGCCAGCGTTCGAACACTCCGTCGCGTCGCTCGATCAGCAGGGTGTCGAAGGTGTTCGGTACCAGCACCAGCGCTGCAGGGGCTCGCAGCCGAGACGAGCGGTTCGTGAAGAGATCGACCTGCAGCGACGGGAACGAATGGGTGGTGATCGCCGAGCTGCGCGCCGCCGACAGCGGGCGCACCAGGCCGCCATACGAGCCGTCGGCCTCGGGTTCGAACCAGACGACGGCGGAGCCCACGTTGGCGATCTCCCGCCCCTTGAACGCGGTGTTGCGCCAGCACCCGCCGTCCATCTCGCAGATCTCGTCGGTCAGGCGAAACTCGAGCCCACGACCTTCGTCGATCATGCGCAGCTTCGCTCGGTCGGCGTTGAGCGTTCGCTGAATCGAAGTGGAGCCATCGTCTGCCGTGGTGGCGAAGGTGCTGCCGGCCCACACGTGGTGTTCGTCTGCCGCGTCGACCGGCGCTCCTTCGAGCTGAATCAGGTGGGTGCGCTCGAACTGGCCGGGGCTGCGCTCGACGTGCCGCTCGACGACTGGCCCGGCATCGGTCGACCGCTCCAACCAGAGCACGTCTCGCGCGAGGGTGAGCCCCGTGCCGTCGAAGACCTTCGTGCCGCCATCGCTCGTGCGCGCGATGAACCTGGGCGACCCGTCACTGCAGATCGGGGTGCCCCAGGCCGTACGGCCAGCCCGGCCGGGGCACGAGGGCTCGAGGCGGGGCTGCGCCGGCCGCGTGCGATCGACCGCGATGATCACGTCTCTCGAGATGGCCGCGATGGTGGGCTCGACGAAGATCTGCAGGAAGTACTCGCCCGGTTCGGCGCCCACGAGGTCGACGGTGATTTTCGACTCGTCGCGGGTCGACAACGCGATGGTGGCGGGAATGGAGCGGGTGGGGCGGCCTCCGCCAGAGAGCGTCGCGCTGACGGTGACGATGCTGGAGTCAGCGGGAATGCAACTGACGGGCGGCGCGGAGAGCTCGAGGCGCGCAGTCGTGGTGACGATCGTCTCGGGCGCTCCCGCGATCACGCCCGACGGAAAGAGAAGGCCCGGCTTCGGCAGGCAGGCGACGTCGGGGGCGGGGCAGGCAGTGAGGCTCAGCAGGGCGCTAACGAGAACGAGGCGCATCGAGCTCTCCCAGCAGTCGCGCTGCTTCTTCTCGCGAGCCGTACGCAGGCGGCCAGCTGGTCAGCGCTTCGTCGAGCAGCGCCCGCCGCCGGGCGGGGTCGGTCTTGCCGAGCGCCTTCGCGAGCAGAAACGCCGCGTCGCCACGCTCGACGGTCTTTGCTGCCGACAACGAGAAGGCCTGCTCGAGATAGCCGCGCGCGCCGCCGGCGTTGCCTTCGAGCAGGCTCGTCGCGCCCAGGCCGGTGAGGTTTCGCGCCAGCTCGGGGCTCGCGGCCCCCAGCGCCGCTCTTCGAATCTCGAGCGCCCTCGAGTCAGACGCCGCCGCCGCCTTCAGGTCGCCGACGCGCCGCTGCGCCGTGGCGAGGTTGGTGAGCGTGAGCGCGACGGTGAGGGCCTTCGCGCCGGCGGTCTTCTCTTTGATGCCCAGCGCGCGGGTCAGCGCCTCGAGGGCCTCACTGGGCCGATCGGTGTCGAGCCACACGGCGCCCAGGTTCGAGAGCGACTGCGCCACCTTCGGGCTGTCGGCGCCGAACGCCTTCTCGCGAATCGACAAGGAGCGCTGAAGCGACGCGATCGCCTCGTCGTGTTCGCCCGCATCGTGGAGCGCGTTCGCGAGGTTGTTGAGCGTGTCGGCGACGGCGGGGTGATCGGGCGCGAGCACCTTCTCTTCGATCGAGAGCGCACGGCGAAACTCGACGATCGCCTCTTTCGTCTTGCCCATCGCCCGCAGCGTGATGCCCAGGTTGTTGTGGCTGCGTGCGGCCATCGGCGACTCGGGCCCGAAGACGGCTTCGCGCAGCGTCAACGCCCTGGAGTGCAGCGTGAGCGCCTCGGCGTGTTTGCCCTGCCGGCTGCGAATGACGGCCTCGTTGTTCGCGAGTGACGCCTCGAGCTCGCGGGGAGCGCCGTACCGGTTGACGGCCACCCTCGCGTACCGCGCCCAACGAAGGGCGTCTTCGAGATCGAGGTTGCTGGCTCCAGCGAAGCCGACGCGGTCGACCCACGCGCGCGCCACCAGCTCGTCACTCTGGTGCTGTTGCGCGAGCAGAATCGCGTCTTCGGCGAGCTGGTCGGCCTTCACGAAGTCGAGCTCGGCGCCGGCGAGCCGCGCGCTCAGCCACGTCGCTTC
>JAEUJR010000047.1 GCA_016793585.1 Archangium sp. | reverse complement strand
TGGTGCCTGCAGCAGAACAAAGACGTCGACGGCGCGCTGAAGGTGCTCGCGCGGAGCGTGGCCGAGAACCCCAGCGACGACAAACTCAAGAGCGCCCTCACCGCCCTGCAGAACGACAAGAAGCTCAAGATGAAGGCGTGGGAGCCGGGGTGGTGGCAGTTCGGCCTCGAGGCTCCCCCGATGCAGCAGCCCCAGTTCATGGGTGGTGGCCGGCGCGGCCGGTTCATGCGGCGCTGAAGCACTCGCTCTTGCAGCTGGCGATGTCTCACGCGGAAGGGCTCGCGTGTCGAACGACCAGCAGGGATGGTTCACGTGGCGGGGGATGCCGGCTTTTCGCGCGCCGAGCTCGACAAGCTCTACCGCCGCCATGCCCCCGGCGTCTTCCGGCGGGCCAGACGTCTGCTCGGGCGCGACGCCGACGCCTGGGACGCGGTGCAGGAGGTCTTTCAGAAGATGGTCACGGCCCATCAGACCTTTCGCGGTGAAGCGCGGCCCATGACCTGGCTGTACCGCATCACCACAAACATCAGCCTCAACATGCTGCGCTCGAGGAGCCTGCGCGAGCCGACAGGCCTCACCGTGATCGACGGCCAGGCCGATGACGGGCAGGAGGCGCTCGAGACACGCAACCTGCTCCAGGCCTGGCTGAAGGGCCTGACCGACCGCGAGCAGGAGATCGCCACCCTGCTCTTCATCGACGGGTTGACCCAGGAAGAGGTCGCCGACGTGCTCGAGCTCTCGCGCAAGACGATCAACCGCGAGGTCGCCGAGCTGCGCGCAAAGGCCGCGGCGCTGGGTGCGCTGCCCGAGCGTGACCCATGAGCGCGCACCTGTCTGCGTTGGAGCTCGACGAGCTGGCCGCGGGGCTCGAGCACCAGGAGGCCGCCGCGCACATGGCCACCTGCGCCGAGTGTCAGCAGCGACTCGCGACGCTGACGCAGGCCCACGCCGCCATCTCGGCAATGCCCGCGTTCGAGCAGCGGCGTGAGGCAGTGAAGCTCGAACAGCCGCTTCCTGCGCCGCGGCCCTCGCGATGGGTGGTGTCGATCGCGCTCTCGCTCGCCGCCGCGCTCGCGATCTTCGTCTTGTGGCCTCGCGGTGAAGACGTGCGGCTGAAGGGGACACCCACCGTAGAGCTGATCTCGAACGACGAGGCGGTCGTTTCGGCGAAGCCCGGTGATCGCGTCAGTCTCGCGGTCGGTGGTGCAGGAGCGACGCACGCCATCGTCTTCGGCGTCGACGCGTCCGGCGCGGTGACGAAACTGTGGCCTGCTCGCGGTGAAGCGGGAGCCATCGCGGCTGGCGCCCGGGTGCCGCTCGACGTGGGCTTCGAGGTGACGCCGGGCGATCTCGTCTTGTTGGGGTTCTTCACGAAGGGGCCGCAGCCAACCGACCCTCTGCGTGAAGCGATCGAACGCAGCGTCGCCGCTGCGAAGACCCCACTCGAGGTCGTGCCTCCAGTCGGCTTCGGCGTTGTCGCCAGGAGCGCGCTGAAGGTGACTCCGTGACGCGTTGGGTGGCGCTGACGCTGCTCGTCGCCACGGCATCGAGCGCGGGCGGCCCGATTCGCCGCTGGGCGCTGGTGGCAGGAGAGAATCGCGGCCTCGGCGGCGACGAGGCCCTGCGCTACGCCGAGAGCGACGCCCAGCACATGCGCGACGCGCTCGTCGAGGTCGGGCAGGTCGCGCCAGGCGACGTGGTGCTGCTCAAGGGCGTGCGGGCCGACTCCTTGCGCCAGGCGCTCAGCTCGCTGAAGGCGCGGCTCACGAAAGAGGCGAACCCAACCGATCGGCTCACCGTCTACCTCTCGGGGCACGCTGGCGATGGGGTGCTGCACCTCGACGACTCCGAGCTGCCGCTGACAGAGCTCGTCGACTTCGTGAAGCAGGCGCCGGTCGAGGTCGGCGTGTTGATCGTCGACGCCTGCCGCTCGGGCTCGATGACGCGCCTCAAAGGGCTCAAGCCGCTGGCCTCGGCGCCAGTGAAGGTCGAGGCCTCGGGGCTGCAGGGCCGCGTGCTGATCTCGGCGTCGGGTGCCGACGAGTACGCGCAGGAGTCCGAGGCGCTCAAGGGCAGCACCTTCACGCATCACTTCGTCACCGGGCTTCGGGGGGCGGCCGACAGCTCCCACGACGGGCGCGTCACGCTCGACGAGGTCTATGCCTGGGCGTGGTCGCGGACGATCGAGTCGACGTTTGGATCTCGCGGCGGCGTGCAGCGCCCATCGTTCAAGGTCGATCTGTCGGGCAATGGTCAGCTCGTGCTGTCCGAGCCCGGCGCCGCGGGGGGCCGGCTGGTGATCGGAGTCGAAGCCCCCGGGCGCTGGCTCGTGGTGAACGCCGAGACCCAGTCGATCTTCGCCGAACTCGACAAGCCCACCGGGCCCCTCACGCTCGTGTTGCCGCCTGGCGGCTACCGTCTGCAGCTCAAGACCGCCTCGAACGTGCTCGAGCGGGCGGTGATCGTTCCCGCCACTGGTGACGTGGTGGTGAGCGGTGGCGATCTCGAGCGAGCCTCACAGCAGACGATCGCGCTCAAAGGCGCGGCACCGTCGAGCGTAACCCTCTCGGCCGGAGCAGCGGTCGCTTCGGGCATCGTCAACGGCGTCTCGATTCAGCCCGGCGCCGAGCTGCGCTTTCGCGTGAACCACGACTTCGTGTGGATTCTCGACGAGCTGACCCTTGCCCTGCTCGCCCGTGATGGGCGGGGCGCAGCCTCGGGGTTTCGTCAGACCGAGCTCGAGCTGCGCCTCGGCGTCGCGCATCGCTTCTTCATCTCGCGGCTGTCGCTATCGCTGGGACTCGAGCTCGGACCGATTCTCTCGCTGCAGAGCGAGCTGCCCGATCGCTCGTCGCGCACGAGCCTGGGCCTGACGGGCGACCTGCAACTCGAAGCGCGCCTGCCCATCGTCAGGCCCCTCGAGCTCTACGTGTTGCTCACGGGCGGTGGCGCGGTCGTGAAGAAGAGCGTGGGCGTCGTGCCCGTGCCCCGAATCGCTGGCTCTGCCGGTGTCGCGCTGACGTTCTGAGGAAGCCCATGAGACGAGCGACCGCCGTGCTGCTCTTCGCCACCTCCGTCGCGTGCCTCGACCCGCTCTACGAGGACGGCGTGTCGAGCGGCTACGTCGTCTGCTGCCAGACAGGCCGGGTCGCCACCTGTGCCTGCGAACCCCAGACCTCGTGCCTGCCGGCGTTCAAGCCATGCTCCGGAGGCCGCTGCTCGCTGGGGCTGTCGTGCTCGTCGGGTACGGGTGGTGGCTTCGCGACCGGAGGCGGTACCTCGGCGGGTGGTGGCTTCGTGACCGCGGGCGGGGCCTCGGCAGGCGGCCCCGGCGGTGGCTCGGCAGGCGGTCCCGGCGGTGGCTCGGCAGGCGGCCCCGGCGGTGGCTCGGCAGGCGGGCCCGGTGGCGGCTCGGCAGGCGGGCCTGGTGGCGGCTCGGCAGGCGGGCCTGGTGGCGGCTCGGCAGGCGGGCCCGGTGGCGGCTCGGCAGGCGGGCCCGGTGGCGGCTCGGCGGGTGGCGCCTCGGCCGGTGGCTTCGTGACGTCAGGTGGCTTCGTCACGGCTGGTGGCGCGTCAGCTGGTGGCACGAGCGGCGGCACCTCGGGAGGCGGAGCGATCGTCGAAGAGGTCTACGAGCTGTGCTGCGTGGACAGCCTGGTGACGACCTGCATCTGCCCTCGAGGGGTCTGCAGCAATGCGCCATTCACGGCGTGCCCAGCCAACCGCTGCGTCAGTGGGACCAGCACCGGCCTCTGCCGCTAGGCGATCTCCGCGTACGGCGGCTGCACGAACACCGCGCCCTGCTCCTTCTTGAACCACGTCCACTGGCGCTTGGCGTAGTGACGCGTCTTCTGTGCGACGTCGGCGATGGCCGCTTCCACCGTCATCGTTCCTTCGATCACTCTCAGCGCCTGTGAGTAGCCGACCGCACTCATCGCCGCGGCCTCGCGATACCCGCGCGCCACGAGCGACCGCGTCTCGTCCAGCAACCCGGCAGCGAACATCGCCTTCGTGCGCGCATTGATCGTCGCGTAGAGCCCCTCCCGCGGCGGGTCGAGCACCCAGAGTCGGTACGGGTACCGATCGGCCTGAAACGAGTGCCGCTCGCGATGCACCGACGCGGGCTCGCCAGTGAGCGCATGAATCTCGAGCGCGCGAATGACGCGAACCCGATCGCCGACGGGCAACTTCCCCGCCGTCACCGCGTCGACCGAGGCGAGTCGCGCGTGCAAGACGGCGTCGGAGAACTGCTCCAGCCCGGCGCGAAGCGCCTCGTCGCTGCCCGGCGCGGGAACGACGCCATGCAACAGCACCCGAATGTAGAGGCCGGTGCCTCCGACGACGATGACGCGCTTGCCACGGCCGATCACGTCGGCGATCGCGGCGTCGGCCAGCTGCTGAAACTTCGCTGCGCTGAAGTCCTCGAGCGGGTCGACGCACGAGATCAGGTGATGCGGCACGCGGCTCAGCTCGGGGGCCGAGGGCTTCGCCGTGCCGATGTCGAAGTGACGATAGACCTGCTGCGAGTCGGCGTTGACGATCTCGGCGCCGAGCCGCTCGGCGAGATCGATCGCCACACGGGTCTTGCCCGAGGCCGTGGGCCCCGCGATCACCAGCAGCGGCTCACTCACTTGATCGCGAGCGCGGCGGTGACTTCTTTCTCGAGAATCGTGCTCGCGTCGTCACCATACCCGCGGTGCACCGTCTTCACCGTGCCGTCGGGCCGAACCATGAACAGCGACGGCAGCGGGCTCTGATTGCCCAGCCACCGGCGCGCGACGATGTTGAAACGGTCCTTCAGCACGGGGAACGTGACCTTGTTCGTCGCGACCAGCTCAGCGACCTTCTTCTGGCCGTCTTCTTCACGATCGATCGCGACCATGAGCACGCGCAGGCCCTGATCCTTGTACTTCTCGTGCAGCGCCTGCAGGTACGGCATCTCCGTCTTGCAGGGCCCACAGAAGCTGGCCATGAACGACACGACGAGCAGCTTCGTCTTCTTGTCGACCGGGTCCTGTCCCACGTACCGATCGATGCCGATCATCGGAGCGTTGGGCTCTCCGATCGCCGGGCCGTTGTAGACCGGCAGCCTGAACGTTGGCGCCGGCTTGTCGACGGCGGCGAGATCCTCCTGAGCGAACGCAGCGGTCGAGAGGGTCAGCGCGACGAAGGCAGTGCGGAGTGACATGGGATCTCGGAAGAAGAAGGTCAGGGCGTGGTCGTGACGGGAGCGGCCTTCGAGACATTCAAGAGCCACCGGGCCAGCTCGTCGAGGGGAACCGTGACTTCCTTGTTCGGGTCGGCGTCCGGCAGGTCCATGTTCTTGATCTTGAACGAGCGCGTCTCGTGCTCCGCCTGGCCGTAGACGACGAAGTGTCTCGCCTTCACGGCTGACGCGCGCTCGACCTGCCGTTTGATCTTCCCTCCGCGAGGGTCGAAGTCGACCGCGAGCCCCTGGTTGCGCAGCTCGGTCACCAGCTTGAGCGCGGCGACCTTGAGCTCGCCCTCCATGGTCGCGATGAAGAGCAGCGGGCGGCGCTCCTGCCGCTTGCCGAGCGCGTCGAGGAGGATCTCGAGACGATCGAGGCCCATCGCGAACCCGACCGCAGGCTTGTCTGGGCCACCGAGCTCCTTCACGAGGTTGTCGTAACGGCCACCGCCGCACACCGTGCCCGCCGTGCCGAGCGAGTTCTCGCCTTCGGGCTCGTAGATGAACTCGAAGGTGGTGCGCGTGTAGTAGTCGAGGCCGCGGACGAGCCGCGGGTCGAGCGTGAATGGAATGCCCATGGCCGTCAGCAGCGTCTTCACCTCGTCGAAGTGCGCGCGTGCAGCGTCACCGATGAAGTCGCCGATGCTGGGTGCCGAGTCGACGAGCGGCTTGAGCGCCTCTTCCTTCGTGTCGAGCAGCCGCATCGTGTTGCGCTCGAACGTCTCTTTCGACGCGTCGCTGAACGTCGCGACGTGCGGCGCGAAGTGCGCCTTGAGCGCCTCGAGGTACTTCGGGCGATCACCCGCGTCGCCGAGCGAGTTGAGGTGCAGCTTCACGTGCGGCACGCCGATCGCTTTCAGGTAGCTCCACGCCAGCGCGATGTTCTCGGCGTCTTGCGACGCATCGGCCGGCCCGTACGCCTCGGCGCCGAGCTGGTAGAACTGGCGGTAGCGGCCCGTCTTCATGCGCTCGTACCGGAACATCGGCCCCAGGTAGTACCAGCGCGTCACCGGCTGCTGCGCGAACCCGTTCTCGATGTACGCGCGCACTGCAGGCGCCGTGTTCTCCGGCCGCATGGTGATGCTGCGCCCGCCCTTGTCGTCGAACGTGTACATCTCCTTCGAGACGATGTCGGTCACTTCGCCGACGCTGCGCACGAAGAGCGCGGTGTCTTCGACGATCGGCGTACGAATCTCGGAGTACCCCCACGTGCTGAACAGCTCGCGCGCCGTGCGCTCCAGGTACTGCCAGGTCTCGATGCGGGGCGCGAACAGGTCGTTCATGCCCTTCACGGCTGCGAACTTCTGACTCATGAACAGAACTCCCGAGTGAACCTCACGTACGAGTGGCGATGCGCTGACCGAGCCGAACGGGAACGTCGGGCTTCAGCGTCGGGTCCCACGTCAGCTTGCCCTTCTGGAAGAGCAGAATGACGGTCGAGCCCATCTCGAACATGCCGATCTCGCCGCCCTTCGCGATGGGAATCGGCCGCTCGTAGTTGACGACCTTCTGACCCGCGCCCGTGTGCGTGACGACCGCGTCGTAGGCCGCGTGAATGCGAGAGACGCAGGTGGCGCCGACGGCGATGTACGCGACGTGGCCGAGCGAGGTGTCGAGCCAGGTCACCAGCCGCTCGTTGATGGCGAACAGCGCGTCGACCGACTTCACCGAGGCCTGGTTCACCGGCCAGAACGCTCCGGGCAGGTACGAGTAGCCGGTGACACGCCCTTCGAGCGGCGAGTGGAAGCGGTGGTAGTCGCGCGGCGACAGGTAGATCGTCGCGAACTGGCCGCCTTCGAACTCGAGCGCGCGGCGCGCATCACCCAGCAGCTTGTCGACGGGAAACGAGATGCCCTTGGCCTGCAGACACCGGCCGGACTCGATCTGACCGATCTGCGAGATCGCGCCGTCGCACGGGCTCACGATCGCCTCGGCCGCTTCGTCCTGCGGGCGCATTCCAGGCTTGAGCCGCCGCGTGAAGAACTGACCGAAGGTCGGGTACTGCTCGATCGGCCCTTCGGCCTCGTCGAGGTTCACGCGGTACTGCTTCGCGAACCAGCGAACGGCTGCCTGATGGAGCGGCGCAGGAACGGGCGCACGGGTCGCCAGGCCCACTGCAGTCGAGAGCGCCGACTTGGGCAGCAGGCGCATCAGCGTCATGAACGTCGAGTCATTCATCGCGCTCGCCGCTTACCGCCTCGAGGCGATCAAATCGAGCACGTCAAACGCCGAGG
>JAEUJR010000756.1 GCA_016793585.1 Archangium sp. | reverse complement strand
GCCTGGCCGACCTTCACGAGAATGCGGTGGAAGCCCTCGTAGATCTGCAGCTCGCCGGGCAGCGGGGCGACGCCCTGCTTCTTGCCGTCGATGAAGATCGTCGCACCCGCGGGCGCGGTCACGGCCACGGCGCCCTTCGTGAACGTGTACGTCTGGGTGATCGCTTGATCGCCTTGAACGGTGATCGTTCGCCCCGAGTTGATCAGCAGGTCTTTGTTCTCGAGCTTGAGCTTGTGCGGCCCCATGGCCAACGAGCCGCTCCAGGGCGTTCTTCCGACGACGGTGCCGTCGATCGACAGCTCGACGTTCGGGTTGGCGTCGATGGTGACCGCGAGCTCAGCCGGCAGGGCAGGGCCGGCATCGACGGGCGGCGGAGGCGCAACCACGCCGGCGTCGATGGGCTGGGCCCCCGCGTCTTCACCCGCATCGACGGCCGTGACGGGCGCGGGTGCTCCGGCGTCGACCTCGAGGGTTCGCACGGGCGTTGGGTCGGCGTCGACGATGGGATCCTGGCGGGCGGGCTCGAACGGAGCGTTGGCGCGCGACCAGGCGAAGTAGCCGCTGGCGGCGACCACGATCACGAGCAGGAAGATCACCCACGGCATCGACGAACTCTCGCGCCGGGGCTCGTCATCATCATCGGGCTCGACGGGGCGCGGGGCCTGCGGTGGGGGCTTTGCGGGCGGAGGTGGCTTCGGCTTCGGCGGCAGGGCGGCGTACGCCCCGGACGGCGGCGGAGGCGGTGGCGGAATCGCGCGTACGGGCTCCGAGACGGGGTCGATCGGCTCGTAGGGGCCCGAGGCGTGCACCACCGGCTGCGGCCCCGACACCGGCACCTGCACGACGGGGATCTGCTTCGTGTCGCGCTTGGCCCACTGCTTACGCGCGAACTCGGCGATGCCGGCGTCGATGGTGCGCTTGCGCTCTGCGCGAATCTCACCGTTGCCGGGGAAGAGCGAGTCGAGAAACTTCGAGAGCTCGTCGACGGTCGCGATCTCGGCCCCGACGGCCTGCTCGATGGCCTCGCGCATCGCGAGCGGCGTGGCGAAGCGCTGCGAGGCCTTCTTCTGGCAGGCCTTCTCGATGATCGGCCACAGCGCCTCGGGAATCACGCCGGGCGTCGCGGGCGGCAGCGGGTACGCCAGCACCGCCTGATCGAACCCTTCACCCTGATCGGCCCACGGCACGACGCCGGTGAGCAGCTCGTAGAACGACAGGCCCAGCAGGTAGACGTCGCTGGGAATGGTGATGGCGTCGCGCCCGCCGATGATCTGCTCGGGCGAGGAGTGAACCCGCCGGCCCTTCACCCGCTGACCGCCGATCTCCCGTGGCGCGAAGGCGAGGGCGCCGTAGCCAGTCACCTTGGTGATGCCTGCGAACGAGATGAGCAGCGTCTCGGGGCGAACGTCTCCGTGCACGAGCGCGGTGCCGTCGTCATTGCCGGCGAGGTGCGCGTAGTGAACGCCGGTGCACGCGTCGATGATGATGCGAGTCGCGATGCGCGGAGGGACGGTCTTCGACAGGTTCAGCACCCGGCGCAGCGACTCTCCGTCGGCGAACTCCACGACGCGCGCGTGCTTCTTCTCGAGGTCGGCGAAGCCGAAGACGGTGACGATGTTCGGGTGATCGAGCTGCGCGGCGTGCTCGGTCTCGCGGCGAATCTTCGCGAGCAGGGTGCCGTCTTTCTCGGCCTCGTCGGGCACGAAGACGACCACGCATGGATCGGCCCGCCCGTCTTCGAAGACGGCGAGACCCAGCTGCGCGCGAGACCCTTCCCCCGCATGCAGTGGCCCAAGTACCTGGTACCGGACAGGCCGCATGGAACCCACCGTAGGCGGTGACGGTGGGAGGTCAACATTTCCCATCTGAGCGGAATCGAAGCTGAGCCAGAGTGGCGTGCATGCCGACGCGGAGCTTCGTGATCGAAGAGGCAGGCAAGAAGCGCTTCTGGGACGTGTCGTGGGAAGGCGGTGAGGTCGAGATCTCGTCAGGCGCGTGGGGCACGAATGGGCGGGCCCGAAGCCGCAGCTTCTCGTCGGCCGCGGAGCGCGACGCGTTCATCGAGGCGGAGGTGCGCAAGGTGCTGAAGAAGGGCTTCGTCGAGGGCAGCGCGGTGGCACCGGTCGCCGACGATCCCCACTCCAACGTCGACCGAAAGGCGGCAGCCTGGCGAAAGAAGTTCGAGGCGCTGGTGGCTCCGGCGTGGGCGCCGATCTTCGGGGAGGGCTCCGACGTGCACGGGCGCGTGCGCGGGCCGATGACGTTGCTGCCGCACGAGCCGTGGCCGGTGTGCCCTTCGTGCAAACGCCCGCTCACCGCGGTGCTCGAACTCGACCGTTCGCGACTGCCGGACAAGGCGCTGCGCGCGAAGGAGCTCGTGCAACTCTTCACGTGTGAGGCGTGGACGAACGAAGAGCCGACGAGCGCCTCCTGCATCTTCGAGGGGTGGCTCGCGCGGCGGCATGCTCCCGCGGGTGCATTGCGTGAGGGGCCGGCAGGCCGCGGTCAGCGCACCAGCATCGTCGGGTGGACGCAGTTCGATGAACTGCCCGCCGAGCTCGAGGCGGCGCTTCACGAGCAGCTCGAGCACGAAGCGTGCGAGGTGATCGAGGCGCTGCTGCAGGGCGCGGAGGACGACGGCGTCTCGATCTGGCGCTCGTGGGCGAAGGCTTCAGGCAAGGCCGCGCGCAACGTGCACAAGCTCGGCGGCTTTCCCACGTTCGTGCAGGAGTGCTCGGTGCCCTTCACCCGCCAGCTGCTTCAGCTCGAGTGCAACCAGCCCTTCGACGTGAACCTGGGTGACATCGGCGCCGGCCACCTGTTGCTGAGGCCGAGCGGTGAGGTGACGTTCTTCTGGGCGAGTCACTGAACCGTCAGAAGGGCAGCGTGAGGTAGTAGCCGCGCTGCCCGCGCACGACGAGCAACAGCACGCTGCGGGTGCCGCGCGCCTGAATCACCGCCTCGCGGTACTCGTTCGCGTTCAGCACCGCGCGGTTGTTCACCTTGCGAATGACGTCGCCGGCGCGCAGCCCGACCTGCGCCGACACCGAGCCTGGCCGTACCGCGCCGATCACCATGCCGACGTTCGCCATCGGCTTGAGCCTCACGCCCAGGCGCTCCCACACGGTGGAGTCGACCAGCTCGGCAGGGAACTCGACCGGCGTGATGACCGTCTCGAGCACCCCGCCGCCGCGGAAGAGCTGCAGCCGAATGGGCGACTTCGCGGTGAAGCCCCGCACGCGGCTCTGAAAGTCGTCGGCGTCTTCGACCTGCGTGGTGCCGACCTGCGTGACGATGTCTCCACGCTGGAGCGCTGCCTTCTCGGCCGGGCTGCCCGCCTCGACGTTGGTGACGACGGCGCCATACGTGCGGTCCCACCCCAGCTGGCGGCCGAGCTCGGGCGTGAGCGCCTGCACGTCGATGCCCACCCACGCGGGCCGCACCTTTCCGAACTGCGTGAGCTCGGTGACGATGCGGCGCACCTTGTCTGCGGGGATCGCGAAGCCGATGTTCTGCGCGCTCGCGATGATCGCGCTGTTGATGCCGATGATCTCGCCGTCGATGTTCAGCAACGGCCCGCCCGAGTTGCCGGGGTTGATCGACGCGTCGGTCTGAATGAAGTCGTTGAAGGTGCGGCCCTCGTTGCGAATCGTGCGGCCGAGCGCCGACACGACGCCGACGGTGACGGTCTTCTTGAGGCCGAGCGGGCTGCCGATGGCGATCGTCGTCTCGCCGATCATCAGATCCGACGAGGTGCCGAGCTTCGCGGTGGGGAACGGCCCCTTGCCGATGATCTTCAGCACCGCGAGATCGGCGTCGGCGTCTGCGCCGATGACCTCGGCGTCGAGCTGCCGGCCATCGGCGAGCACCACGTGCACCTCGGAGGCGCCACGAATGACGTGATCGTTCGTGATGACGATGCCCGACGCGTCGACGATCACCCCCGAGCCGAGGCCCTCGACCGCCCGGCGCTCTTCGCTGGGGCCGTAGAACATGTCGTCGAAGAGCGAGCGCGAGCGAAAGCTGCGCTCCACGACCTGCACGGTGCCGACGTAGACGACGGCGGGAGAGACCTGTTCGACCACCTGCACCACGGGGCTGCGGCGGCTGGCGAGATCACCGGAGACGAGGGCAAGGGCAGCGACGAGCGCGTGGATCATGGGCTGGAAATACGCAGTCGGCGTAACTCCGCAAGGGGCTCCGACATTCCCGTGGCGGTGCTACAACCACGGGCCATGTCCCGATTGCTGACCCTGGGTGTGGCGCTGTTCGCTGGTGTGGCTGCTGCGCAGGACGACGCTGACGCGAAGAAGGTGGCCGAGACCTACCTGAACGCGTTGACGGGCGCGGGTGACGAGGCGGGCAAAGATCTGCTCCTCGGCGGCGTCACCATGAACGCGCAGCTGTTCAGCCTCGACAACTGGGAGTTCAAGTCGAAAGACCCGGTGAAGAAGGAAGAGTCAGACCTCGTGCACGCCGTGCAGGCGATGAACGATCTCGACAAGGCCGGCCGCTCGGCGCTGACGAAGCTGATGGGCATGGATCAGGTTGGAGACGATCTGAAGATGACCGAGGTCTCGCAGGCCGACGCGACGAAGCTGCTCGGGCCGACGCGTGAGAAGGCGGCGGCGTTCACCAAGGCGCACCCGGTGCTCTCGTACGTGATGCGCGTCGGTAAAGAGGTCTACTGGCACCCGAAGAACCCGATGCGCGCGGTGGTGGCGAAGGCCGGCGGCTCGGGCAAGTACTCCATCGAGGTGCATCGCTGGGTCGTGCTGAGCAAGGAAGGCGCTGCGAAGACGCCGCGGGAGTGGCCGATTCGCGTGGTGCGTTTCCGCGCGGGCAAGGTCGACACGGGGTGGAAGATCCTCCCCGCTTCCGATTGGAACGCCGAGTAGCGGTTGCCGTCGATCATCCTCGCAGCGTGCCTTGGGTGGTGGCCCGTCTGGGAGCCGGTCGAGGCGCTGGTCGCGAGGGCTGACATCATCGTCGAGGCAGATGTCGCGGCCGACGGTCGGCTCGTCTTCGTCGAGGCATTATTGAAGGGACGGGCACCGCTTCCTGCGAAGCCCGGAGTTCCCGGCCGCGTGCTGCTCTTCTTCGCTGACGGCGTCGAGATCGCACGCTGGCCGGCGCTCGAGTCGGGCGAGTTCGCGCTGCCCGAGTACCTGCTGGTGCCCCTCGAGTGGAAGACCACCAGCGTCTCTCGCGACGCCCTGGTCAAGGTGCTCACACGTCCTCAGCGCACCAGCGCCTCGGGTTGGACGGTGAACGAGCAGGAGTGCACGCCTTGTTCGTTACGCGAGGCGTTCGTCGAGCGTGCCTTCG
>JAEUJR010000752.1 GCA_016793585.1 Archangium sp. | reverse complement strand
CACCTTCGAGCGCACGACGCGCCGGTCCTTCTCGAAAGCGGTGTCGGCCAGCGCGATGTTCCACGCGTCGACGGCGGCTTCGTCACGACGCAGGCGCGACAACAGCTCGGCCTCGAGCACCCGCACCTCGAGGTCGGCGGGTGCGAGCGCCAGCGCTGCTTCACACGCCGAGAGGGCCGCTTCGCCTCGCTCCGCGAACGACAGGGCCCGCGCTGCAGCAAGGAGCAACACAGCGGTCGGCGCAGGAGTCAGCTGCAGCACCGAGACGTACGCGTCGGCGGCGGTCTCGAAATCACCGAGCGCCACCAACACCTGGGCGCGTCCCTGATGTGCCTGACGATGCAGAGGCTCGAGCACGATGGCCCGGTCGAAGCAGTCTCGGGCCGAAGCGAGCGACTCCTGGTACTCGTTCACGCTGTCGGCCCAGCGGGAGGAACCGAGAAAGTCCTCCCCGTCCTTCACCCACTCGTCGGCCGTGCGCGGCGGGCTCACGTCACTTCGGGTAGCCGGCGATCTTGCCTGCCGCCAGGTCGGCTCCGAACTTCAAGACGAAGTCGACCTGATCAGGCAGCGCCAGCCCGAACGCCTTCGCCTCGGCGAGCGCCTTCTCGGGCGGCCAGTTCTCGACGGCCATGCGGTAGCACGCGACCGCGACGCCGGTGCGGCCCTTGCCGGCCTGACAGTGAATGTACGCAGGCTGGTTCTTCGGCGCGGTGACGAAGTCGAGCATGTCTTTCATCTGCTGCGTCGTCGGCGCGTTGTTGTCGAGAATGGGCACGTTCAGCACGTTCAGGCCCGCGGCTTTGCCTTCCTTCAGGTCCTTCGTGCCCTCGAGCGTGAGGTCGACGAGGCTCTTGATGCCCTGCTGCTTGAGCTTCTCGTAGCCCTTCGGGTCGTCGATGCGGCTGCCACGCACGAGGCCGGGCGACACGCGGAACTCGTATGACGAGACGGGGTAGCGCAAGCCGAACAAGCCGGCGACGCCGACGGCTTCACCACCGAACGTCGAGACGCCGTTCTTCAGGTCCTTGAGCAGCTCCTTGCCGTTGCCCTTCTTGATGTCCCAGCCGATCTCCTTCGCGTCGGCCTTCAAGTCCTTCGCGAACTCCTTGAGGCCGGCCTTGATGCGGCTGGCAGACGAGGGCTTGGTGGGGGCGGTGAGGCGGGCGACCATGAGCTGCTCCAGGAGCGAAGTGAGACGCGCACTGTCTCGCATGGCGATGGCCGACTCAACTGTGCACCGGCGTGTTCTCGGAGCCTGAGAAGCGCTGGGGCATCTTGCGGCTTGCCTCGCCTCACGCCACGCAGCGGTTGCAGCGGCTGGGTGGGTCGCCCGGGCAGGCGGCGTGGCTCGGCCAGTGCAGTGCCTGCCGTCGAAGGAGGTCAGTCATGGACTTCTGGAGCGCCCACGCGCACCCGTTGCTGCTCCTTGTTGGGTTGGCAGTGTTCCCCCGCATCACGCTGTTGTTCGTCGGTGGCCCGTTCGGTTGGCTGCACTGGCTCGGCTGGGTGTTCGGCCCGCACCTGCTCGTCGCCATTCTCGCGACCACCCGCTACTGGGACACCGACCCGGTGCTGTGCGTCATCGCGTGGTTCCTCGCCTTCGCGGGCACTGGTGGTGAAGGCATGGGCGCACGGCGAGGCGTTCGCTGGCGGTGGAGGAGCCGCTCCGAGTCTGCGTGAGTTCCACCGCGCGCTCGTTCCGCTGTCGGTGGCGCGCAGATGGGCCGCGAGAACGCCGTCTGCGCGTTCGCTTCAGCCGACGACGGAGCGAATCACCTTCGCGACGTGGTGCATGTCTTCGCGGGTGACGTCGAGGTGCGTGACGATGCGAACGCGCGAGTCTC